>JAAYHR010000049.1 GCA_012735275.1 Erysipelothrix sp. | reverse complement strand
AGTTCCAAATTTAAGTGAGTCATAATATATATTATTATAGTAACGCACTTTTCTGATGCGTGCTTCTTCTTGCATACCAACTTTCTTTGCTAAAGCGATCATGCCGATATTGCCACTCCAAGTTGTTGCACCAACTCTTTCAATAAGTGGATAAGTATTAAAGAAATTTCAATCCACTTAGCTAGTGCTTGACTACCATAGCCCTTATGGTGATGATCAGAAGAGAAAATTAATATACCTACTTCAAGCCACCGGGTTACTTCTGATTCCCAATAAGCACTAACCGTTCCAATAATTTCATCATCTATAAAGATACCTAGTAAGTTACTTTCTCATAAATAAAATTTAGAGTTATCTTTAAGAAATGTCTCAAAGTCTACTTGACGATATTCATCAAAATATGGGGCATTCATCTCTGCCCAAAAAGGGAATTCCTCTTGGTATTCAATCTTATATATTTGCTTAAGGTCGGATTCTTTGATTCTTTTTAGATTAATCATGTTGACCTCCTAGATCTATGTGTCATAATATAGATACTATATTACTATTATACTTTTAATAAAAGGGGTTACTATGAAAACAGAAAGAATCCATTTAAGAAGACTTACTCTTGCGGACAGCGAGCGAGTTGCTTTTTTAGCAAACAATGAAAACATCTTTAGAAATACTTTGTCTTTACCATTTCCTTATACAGAAGCCGATGCGATTAACTGGATAAGTAGTCATGAAGAAAATTGCGCCGTTGATCGAGCTTATGATTATGCCATTGTGAATACAGCCGATGATCTGATCATCGGGGTAATTGGTCTATCTAATTATGGTCATTATCGCGGTGAACTCGGTTATTGGGTTGGTGAAGATTACTGGAACATGGGCTATGCAACTGAAGCGGCAAAACTTATCTTAGATTATGCTTTTAATCATTTAAATTACAATCGTGTCTATGCCCGCCATATCGAATCTAATCCTGCCTCAGGTAAAGTCATGGAAAAAATTGGTATGACTTATGAAGGCTGTCAACGTGAACATGAATATGTAAATGATGTTTATGAGAATATTATCTTATATGGAATAATCAAATCTGACTATAAAAAATAATACTTTAGTGGTAAAGTATTTGACAATTATCTCTTTCTCTTGTATCATAATATCTTGTGATAGTTTAGTAGTAAAGTATTTAAGGAGGTATTCAATTTGGAGAAAGAAGTATCAAATACATTAAGAAAAACAAATAAATTACTAGTTGATATTTTCAGAGCGCAGATTGGTCAATATGATCTGACATATCGATTATTTCATATTTTAATTATGATTAAAGATAATCCTGATATAACCCAAAAGCAATTAGCGGAAAGACTGAAGCTAACGCAAGGGGCAATTTCAGGCTCGATCAAAGCACTACTTTCTAAAGATTATCTTAAGCAAGTTCCATTAGCGGAAGATAATCGCTATAATCGTTTAGTATTAACACCCAAAATAAAAGTGATTATAAATGAAAATAAAAACTTACTAGATTATAGATACAATCAAATGTTTGAAGGCTTCACTTTAGAAGAGTTAGAAGTATTTGATTCGTATTTACAACGCTTAAATAAAAATCTAGAAAAAGTAGATTTTAATTTTGTAGGAGGAGAAAATTCATGAAAAGATTATTACCATACATGAGTAAATACAAGGCATATGCGATCCTTACACCAATATTAATGGTACTAGAAGTGGCTACGGATATATTCATTCCGTTCTTTATGGCACGAATAGTCGACGTTGGAATAAAAACGCAAGATATAGATTATGTAATAAAAACAGGGATGATAATGGTAGGACTAGCATTATTAGGGATGTTCTTTGGGGTACTAAGTGCTTTCTGTGCATCAAGAGCTGGCCATGGTTTTGCATCAGAGTTGCGTTTAGAAACATTTAAGAAAGTTCAATCATTCTCATTTGGAAACTTAGACGATTTCTCAGTATCATCATTAATTACAAGATTGACTAATGATATTACAACATTAGGTCAAGTAACAGTTATGTCATTAAGAATGGGTGTTCGTGCACCATTTATGTTAATGTTTGCCCTAATTATGGCAATTACAATTAATGCACAACTAACAATGGTCTTCTTAGTTTCAATTCCATTAACAATTGTTTTAATGGGCTTTGTCTTTAAGAAAGCTGGACCAATATTTTCTAAGATCCAAAAGCAAGTTGACCGCTTAAACAGTGTTATTAAAGAAAACTTAACGGGAATTGGTGTTGTTAAATCATTTAACCGTGAAAGTTTTGAAGAAAAACGTTTCGCAGTTGCGAACGATGCACTAAGAGATACAGCATTAGAAGCAGTTTCAATGATCGCATTCTTTATGCCAATCATTAACATCGTTATCTACGCAACAATCATTGCAGTGCTATGGTTTGGTGGACAACAAGTTGTTCAAGGCATCTTAGGGCAAGGATCATTAATTTCATTTATTACTTATATTACACAAGTAATGATTTCATTAATGATGTTATCAATGTTCTCAATGCAATTATTAAGAGGGAATGCATCACGTAAACGTGTTATTGAAGTTTGGGATACATACTCAGAAATTACAGAAATTGATAATCCAATTACAGAAGTTGAAAATGGAAGCATTGAATTTAAAAATGTATCATTTAAATATCCAACTTCAAATACTAATGTATTAAACAATATCAATTTAGCAATCCAAGCCGGAGAAACAATCGGAATTATTGGATCAACTGGATCATCAAAATCAACGCTAGTACAATTAATACCAAGACTATATGATGCAACTGAAGGAGAAGTTTTAGTTGGTGGTCATAATGTTAAGGATTATTCAGTTAAACCATTAAGAGATCAAGTAGCATTCGTTCTTCAAAAGAACACGCTATTTAGAGGAACACTAAGAGACAATATGCACTGGGGTAATGCTGACGCTACTGATGCAGAAATCGAAGTAGCACTAAGACAAGCATCAGCTTGGGACTTCGTTTCCGCATTCAATGATGGATTAGATCATGAAGTTGAAGAGAACGGTGATAACTTCTCAGGTGGTCAAAAGCAAAGACTTTCAATTGCTCGTGCACTATTAAAGAATCCAAAAATTATTATCTTAGATGACTCAACAAGTGCGGTAGATATGTCGACTGATGCGAAAATTCAAAATACATTCGCGACTGATTTAAAAGACATTACTACAATCATTATTGGTCAAAGAATTTCATCAATTCAAAATTCAGATCGAATCTTAGTTATTCATGAAGGTGAGATTGAATCAATCGGAACGCATGATCAACTATTACTTGAGTCAGAAATTTATCGAGAAATCAATGAATCACAAGCGAAAGGAGTTGGTGTAAATGAGTAAAAATATGCGCCACATGGCTCCCCAAAATTTAGGTAAAACATTAAGTAGACTATTTGGTTACTTCAAGTTTTATAAAGTTCTATTTATATTTGGTATCTTATTTACAATTATCGGATCATTAGGTGGAATCTTCTTTAATGCCATGCTAAGTCCAATTATCGATATGTTAGTTCTTGACTATCAGCTACCAGTCTTTGTTAAATACCTTGCTATCTTAGCTGGTATTACTGGATTACTAGCAATTGGTCAATACTTAGGAACACTATTTATGGGAAGACTGGCACAAAACATTGTCCATAAAATCCATGAAGAAATGTTTGTTAACATGGAAAAATTACCAATGAATTATTTTGACACACATTCACAAGGTGAAATGATGTCAACATTCACAAACGACGTTGATATTCTAAACCAAGCCTTAGAACAATCAGTTGCCCAAGTAATGACATCAGTTATTACAATTGTCGGTACCTTCATTATGATGGTATCAATCTCAACCTGGTTAACTGCAATGATTCTAGGAATGGTAGTTGTTATCTACTTCGTAATTAAATTTATTTCAAGTCGATCATCACGTAACTTCCGCCGTCAACAATTACAATTAAGTGAGATGAACGGTTATATTGCAGAAATGATGACTGGACAAAAAGTAATTAAAGTCTTCAATCATGAACAACCAACGATTGATGAATTTATCAAACAAAATGAGGCATTAAGATTATCATCAACTGATGCTACAACATACTCAGTTATGATCATGCCAATTATGGGATCACTCTCATACATTTCATATTCATTATCAGCTATCTTAGGAGCATTCATGGTTATTTCAGGAAGCCTATCAGTTGGTAACATCGCTTCATTCTTACAATTTACAAGATCATTCTTTAATCCAATTACGCAAATGTCTAACCAAATGAATACGGTATTAGCGGCAGTAGCAGGTGCTGAGAGAATCTTTGCAATGTTAGATGAAGTTCATGAAATTGATGAAGGAACAGTTACATTAACAGAAGTTGATGGTCAGAAATTCTGGAACGTTCCTAATCAAGAACTAGTTCCATTAAATGGAGCAATCACATTTGAACACGTTGATTTCGGCTATGTTGAAGATCGCTTAGTCTTAAAAGATATTAATCTTTATGCTAAACCAGGTCAAAAAATTGCCTTTGTTGGATCAACAGGTGCTGGTAAGACAACTATTACTAACCTAATTAACCGTTTCTATGAAATTAATGAAGGTAGAATCTTATACGATGGTATTGATTTAAGAGATATCAAGAAATATGATATTCGCTCAACGCTATCAATGGTATTACAAGATGTTGCCTTATTTGAAGGAACAATCCAAGAGAATATTCGTTATGGTCGCTTAGATGCAACAGATGAAGAAGTAGTAGCAGCTTCAAAACTTGCAAATGCGGATTACTTCATTAGTACACTGCCAGATGGCTATCAAACAGAATTAACTGTAAATGGTGATAACTTATCACAAGGAGAAAGACAGTTACTATCAATTGCACGTGCTGCGATTGCAAATCCAACTATCTTAATTCTGGATGAAGCGACATCATCAGTTGATACAAGAACTGAAAAATTAATTGCGACAGGAATGGACAAGTTAATGAAAGGTCGTACGACATTCGTTATTGCCCATAGACTATCGACAGTTCGTGACTCAAATGCCATTATGGTACTTGAGAATGGTGAAATTATTGAACGTGGAGATCATGACGTTCTAATGGATCTAAAAGGTCGCTACTACGATTTAAATCAAGGAACGATCGAACTAGAATAATATTAAATAACTATCTTCGGATAGTTATTTTTTTGATTTAAATCCAATAGAGTTAAAGCCAACTTAAATAGTTAAGAATGTATTATAATGAGTTTAGAAAGAAGATGATAAAATATGAACTTCCATGCAAAGGAAATAATGCAATTTACCCACTTATCAATAAGAGTTGTAAATTTAGCTCGCTCAAAAGAATACTATGAAAATGTAATTGGATTAAGTGTCCTTGAAGAAAGTGATAATCAAGTTGTCTTTACTGTGGATAACCACACTCCGCTTTTAACAATAATCAGTCCAGAAGGCTTAAAAGCTAAAGCATCAGATGAAACTGGTCTTTATCATTTTGCTCTGCTTTTACCAACGCGTTCCGATTTAGCAAACTTTCTCTATGCACTTACAACAAATGGAATCCCATATGGGGCTTCTAATCACTTAGTAAGTGAAGCTCTATATTTAAAAGATCCAGATGGAAATGAAATTGAAATCTATATTGATAAAGATTTTAATGATTGGAAATGGTTAGATTCGGAAGTAGAGATGGCGTCATTACCACTTGATTACTATGACATTATTGATGAAATCACAACTAAAACTTGGACTAAACTTCCAAGTGATACTATTATGGGCCATATTCATTTATTTGCTCACGACTTAGATCCGATGCTAGCATTCTATCAAGATGGTCTTGGCTATAAACTTGTATCACGTTTTGGTAATCAAGCAATGTTCTTATCAAAAGCTGATTACCACCACCATATTGCCTTCAATACTTGGAAAGGTACTAATACGAAAAATCAAAGTTGTGATCGTGCTGGACTCGATTACTTAACTTTGAGCCTGAAAGATGATCAAGCCCGCGAAGATTTAATATCAAAACTGAATGCGGCTAACTATAAAACTGAACACATCAACGATGACTACATTGTTTATGATCCAGAAGATAATAAAATCGTAATTAAAATAAACGAATAGGAGGTTGTATGAATATAATTGAAATACTAAAAACTAGATTTAATGAGAATGAATATAAACTAAAACTTGAATGGGATGAAATCGAAAAGATCTTAAAAACTAAAGATCTAAGCCCAGTTGAAAAAATGGAAGAGTTAAAAGGTGAGCCCGCAATATTTGATTATGATGTAGAAGTTAATACTTTTACCATTATTGATTTAGTAGCGGAAATGCCAGTTGAAAGATGTAATATCACATTTAGTCAAAAGGGTGAAGATAAGCGCTTAAAAGCAAATATGCCAGTAATCGGAAATGCTCAAACAATCCCATACAAATATGGTGGAGAGTTATTAAGTGAAGAAGAATATATCGAAGTTCAAAAGTATAAAGATCTTGACCAAAAGACTTCAGTATGGCTTTGGACACCAGATGAAATTATTTCTAAAGGTGGCGGCTTAACCGGCGATAAACGTTATGGTCGTGCATTCATCTATCACAATGGTGAACAATCATTTTATAAAACACGTGGCTTTAGAAGTAAAGTTACTATATAAATCCAAGTAAAAAGACGAAATCATTTGATTTCGTCTTTTATGTTTATTATTGCTTCTAGTCGTTTCTTAAAGCATCGACTGGATCTTTTTTCGAAGCCATACGTGCTGGAATAATTCCGGCAATCGTAGTTAGTAATACTGAAATTGTAATTAGAACTAAAGCACTAATTAACGGTAGGCTTGAAATTGTTTTAACTCCTGCTAAATGATAGATGATCGCATTGACTGGAATATTGATTAGAAGTGTAACACCAACTCCGATGAGTCCCGATACGAGTCCAACTAACATGGTCTCTGATATAAAGACACGAATAATATCTTTCTTACTAGCACCAACTGATCTTAAAATACCAATTTCTTTAACACGTTCTAAGACAGAGATGTAAGTTATAATTCCAATCATAATTGATGATACAACTAATGATATCGATACAAAGGCAATTAGGGCATAAGTAATTAAATCAATTATTGTAATCATTGATGAAATCATCATTCCAACAATATCGGTATATGTAATTGTTAAGTCTTCATTACCATCCGCAATCATTTTATCGTTATACTCATTGATTGAGTTAATTACAATGTCTCTTGATTCAAAGTTCTTTAAATATAAGTTAATTGAAGATGGTTTGTCCTCATTAACGACACCAAGAATACTTAAGTTTTTATCATAAGTTGATTTTGACATTGATGAATATGATTCAATAAAGGCAACACGTTCTTCTTCTGATAGTGACATAAAGTATGCTCTTTGTGCATCATTTAATGAAGCAACAATATCTTCAGGATTTTCAATTTCTTCTGTAAATGACTTATTGTTGAAAACATCAACATCTTTATTTTCCATTTGTGCTTTGGCAATTTCACTAGTGTTTATTTGCTCTCTTAGCTCTTGGATTAACTGTGGTGTGTATCCGATAGTTCCACCGATTACATCGCCTAGTGAGTCCTCTGCTGGGCGTACAATCCCAACTACCTTTAACTCAAGTGCTGAATCTAGCTTAGTATCCATATATTCTTGATTGATTCTTTGATCAGTCCAAATATCACCATTATTTTCAAAGTAATCAGTATTTAGTAATAGTTTTAAATCTAAATCTAAGAAGTCTTGATAGTCAAATTCTAGGGCTGCATAATCATCAGCACTTACACTTTCACCATTTTCAATCTTGCTCTTAATTTCTTGATATTGCTCGCTATCTTTTAAACCTAAGACATATAAAGCCATATCGGAAATTTGATTATTTTCATCTAACTTAATCACAACTTCATTGTAGGCTTTTGGCCAAGTTCCCTCTAGGACTTCATATTGGGTTTCTAATAGTTCTTGATTATCTAACATTTCTGAGAAGATCGAGTTCTTAACACCAAATGATGATGACATCATTGCTTGCATTTCATCAACTTCTTCATCCTCATAAAGTGGACTTGGATTTACTTGGATATATTCATCATTAGTTTTGGTATAAACTTGAATATTTAATCCATAATCATATAGTACTGCCGAAGTATTATCTAAGATCTTTGTATCCTTATCATTTAAGTACTCTGAGAAGGCTTGGAGGTTATTGTTTTGAATTTGGACAGTTTGCATTTGCAAACGATCACCGATAAAGCCACCTTGGTAGATTTTATCTAAGTCTTGATTCGTATTTTGATTTAACATGATCGACATATTATTTTCTTGCATTGACGCAAGATCAATCGTTTCACTCGCGATTGTAATTGGGTAAGCTGTTAAGGTATCTTCCTGTACTTTCATTATATAGGCTTGCATACCTGAAGATAAGGAAAGAATCAGGGCAATACCAATAATTCCAATTGATCCCGCAAAGGCTGTGAGAAAAGTTCTCCCTTTCTTAGTTGCTAAATTTGAGAATGATAATGACATTGCAGTAAATAAACTCATTGATACTTTCTTAGTCTTCTCAACCTTTACCTCTGGAACTTTTGAATGGTTATAAGGATTTGAGTCATTAATAATTTCTCCATCAAAGAGATTAATAATTCTTGTCGAGTATTGCTCGGCTAATTCAGGGTTATGAGTAACCATAATAACTAATTTATCTTTAGCAATGTTTTTTAATAGTTCCATAATTTGTAGTGATGTTTCACTATCAAGGGCACCAGTTGGCTCATCTGCTAAAAGAATATCGGGATTGTTAACTAAGGCTCTTGCGATTGCGACCCTTTGCATTTGTCCACCAGACATTTGACTTGGTTTCTTATGCATGTGTTCTTCAAGTCCAACATCAATTAGGACGGCTTTAGCACGTTTGATTCTCTCGCTTTTTGAAACTCCAGATAGAGTTAAAGCAATTTCGACGTTTGCTAAAACGGATTGATGGGGGATTAAGTTATATGATTGGAAAATAAATCCGACTGAGTGATTTCGGTATGAATCCCAGTCCTTATCTTGATAGTCTTTAGTTGAGACATCATTAATAATTAAGTCTCCACTAGTATAGCGATCAAGTCCACCAATGATATTTAGCATAGTTGTCTTACCAGATCCTGATTGACCTAGTATTGAAACAAATTCATTTCTTCTAAAAGCAACATTAACATCTTTTAATGCGTCTTGTTGTAAATTACCTGTAATATAAGTTTTCTTTATATTTTTAAGTTGTAACATTTTATAACCTCCATTTAATACTTTAATAATTATATCACACGATAGTGTGTATTTTGTGGTCTAGAGAAAGATAACTAAATAATTTTTTCTTCAAATACGACAATATTATTGCCATGGCCATTATCAATATCTAAGATCGGACATTTAGTTTTAGCTTTTGATTGAGCTACGATCCCGCCACCATATTCATAAAAATCAAATAGTTCCTTATCTAAGTAAGTGTGAGATGAGTGACCAATAATGACGGTCTTATGAGTATCGAGTCCAATATGGGGAAACTCACGATCCCAGGCATCATAAACTCGCTCTTCATTAATTGCTGCATGGGTAAAGATATAATCTTGGGTTTCATAGAAGCCTTTGAGTTCAGCATAAAAGGATTTTAATCGCGCTAAGTTTTTCGCCTTAGTTTGGGTATATCTTCCCTTATATGGACCAAATAGTTGTCTGATTGTCTGATCGCCGCCATTTCTAAGCCAACGATCTAAGTTTTCTTCATCATGGGTGAGACTTTCTCCCACCATGACATTTTTCTCAATATGATCAATAAACTTAAAAACAAACTCATCATGATTGCCAATTAATGTAATAAAGCGACTATTTAATCGTTTACGATATTTTTCGATAAATCTTAATACTTTTAAGTTCAGTGGATTTCGATCAAAGTAATCTCCAACTAAGACAATGTAATGATTTCTATTTTTTATATCGAATCCTTTATCTTCAAAAGCCTGGATTGATATGTCTCTTCCGTGAATATCCGAGAGTGCAAAGTATTTATTTGTTTTCATATTATTACCTCTTTTACTAGTATCTATTGTAGCACTTGCTAATATAATTATATATATAGTGTAAGTTTCAAATTTATAAGTACGCTTTAATTTGACATAAGTTCACTAACTTGTTATAGTAGTTTAGTAAAAGTAAATAGACTCATATAAGTCCTATAATACGGTTAGGACGTTTCTAGTAGACAACCATTAATTGTCACGCTATGAGTGAAAGTGTACCTAGGGAACCATCCAGTTAACTACATGGAAAGGACCAAGCGGTACAAATACATTTTTCTATGTATACACCGAAGGGATAAAAGCCCAGACGGGTAGGTTTCACTTCCTGCCCATCTGGGTTTATTTATTTCTCTTATCTTTAATGGGGATAAGAAATAAAGGGAGGACTTTCATGGAAAAGTTAGAAAAGTTTTTTAGGTTAAAGGAACATAATACGGACGTTAAGACTGAAGTATTAGCAGGTGTTACAACATTTATGACAATGGCATATATTTTAATTGTCAACCCATTAATGTTAAGTGAAGCAGGAATGGATTTCGGTGGAGTATTTACAGCTACAGCATTATCAGCAGTAATTGCTACAGCACTGATGGCATTCTTAGCAAACTACCCATTTGGATTAGCTCCAGGAATGGGATTAAACGCATTCTTCGCATATTCAGTAGTACTTGGAATGGGTAAATCTTGGCAGTTTGCATTAACTGCAGTATTAATTGAGGGATTAATTTTTATTGGATTATCAGCATTCAAAGTTAGAGAATCAATTTTCGAAGCAATTCCAAAGAACTTAAAATTAGCAGTTTCAGTCGGTATTGGTTTATTTAT
Source organism: Erysipelothrix sp. (assembly GCA_012735275.1). Lineage (GTDB taxonomy): Bacteria > Bacillota_I > Bacilli_A > Erysipelotrichales > Erysipelotrichaceae > JAAZDN01. The sequence continues at coordinate 6,428 of JAAYHR010000049.1, read as the reverse complement.
CGCATTCTTAGGTTTAACTAACGCTGGAGTAATTGTTCCAGGCAGCGGTACTATTGTTGAATTAGGGAACTTAAAATCAGGTGCTCCGTTATTAGCAGTTATTGGAGTTCTTATCACAGGTGTATTAGTAGCTAGAAAAGTTAAGGGTGGATTATTAATCGGTATTATCTTAACTACAGTTATTGGTATTCCATTAGGCGTTACAATCTTACCAGAATCATTAAACATTGTTTCTATGCCACCATCAATGAGCGAAACAGCATTCCAATTTGTTGGATTTGATCAAATCTTTACAATGGAAATGTTCTTAGTAGTTATTACTTTCTTATTCGTTGATATCTTTGACACAGTTGGAACACTAGCTGGTGTTGCAGCAAAAGCTGGATACTTAGATGAAGAAGGAAACTTACCTAAAGTTGGATCTGCTTTAATGTCAGACGCAATCGGAACTACAATTGGTGCTTGTTTAGGTACTTCAACAGTTACAACATTTGTTGAGAGTGCATCAGGAGTTGCTGAAGGTGGACGTACTGGATTAACATCATTATCAACAGCATTCATGTTCTTTATCGCATTATTCTTTGCACCATTATTCACAATGATTCCATCAGCTGCAACTGCACCTGCACTTGTAATCGTTGGATTATTCATGATGGGTTCAGTTACAGAAATGAACTTTGAAGATTACACTGAATCAATCCCAGCATTCTTAACAATTATCATGATGCCATTTTCTTACTCAATCGCAGAAGGAATTGTCTTCGGAATGATCGGTTATGTTGTAGTTAAAACATTAGCTGGTAAACACAAAGATGTTTCACTAATCATGTGGATTCTATCAATTGTATTTGTTGCAAGAATTTTCTTTACATAAACACAATAATTTATAAAACTCTCTAAGCTATTGAAGTGAACCCATTAATTGGTCCTTCGAATTTCTTAGATTAAACTATAGGATTGATTTCTGTATTGTACAGGAGTCAGTCCTTTTAATTTAAGTGAAATTCTTTTGCAATTATAATATTCTATATATTCATCTACCGCAAGGGTTAATTGCTCTAAAGAGTTTAATGTATATTCTTTTCCTAAAAACATTTCTTTCTTCATAACTCCAAAGAAGTTTTCCATTGGAGCGTTATCCAAACAGTTTCCTTTTCGAGACATGGATTGTTTGATTCCTTTATCTCTTAAGAGTTTATGATATGGCTCCATTTGATACTGCCATCCCTGATCACATATATATAATATTGACATACCTATTAATTATAGATATGTCAATATTATATATGTGATTGAATAAGAACTCCAAGTTGGTGAAGAGAAAGTCATCTATCAACATGAGCACTATGTTCGTGGTGATATGAGTGAATATATGGCGAGATCGACAATGAGCCGTGTTACTTATAAGGATGAAGATATCCAACCAGAAAATACCCGTGACTTAAAACGTGGTGATGTAATCGTCGTAAATAATGAGTATGGTCGCTATAAAGGTGAACTCCATATTGTCCTAAAAGATATGCCAAATGATGGGCGTAAAAATGTTGTCGGAAGCATTCCAGCTAATGAAGCAATGCTCTTAGATTATATTGTGCCATGGAAACCATTTGCTTTTATTAAATAGTAACTTTTATGTTAAGTAATACATATGGTTAATTGAAAAGAGGTGATTTAGCGGCTAAACCCAAGTATGTGCAAATTCAAGAATTAATTATTGAGTCAATTGAAGGGCAAGCCCCTAATACACCGATATCAAGCGAGCGCGATATCGCGACCCAATTAATGGTTAGTAGTATGACAGTTAGAAAAGCAATTGATGCGCTTTGCGAAGAAGGAATCCTTTATCGTCATAAAAATAAAGGAACTTATATTGCTGATAAAAAGTTAAGAAAAACCGGATCTCCTTTATTAATTTTGGAAGCACAGGAACAAGATTCTAAATATAAGACTCTCTACTTTGATATTAAATCACGTGATGATGATAATATTTATGAACAATTAAGATTAAAAGAAGATGATCAATATTTAATAGTAGTTAGGCTAGTCTTAAAAGCCGACGTTCCATACTCAATTGAAGAAATCTATATCTCAAGATCTAACACTTCAAGCGCTGATCTAAAAAATCTAGATAAGGTACTAGATTTAGAAGCATACATTGCCGATGGAATCTTAAATCAAGTATTTAATCCAATGTTAGTTCCAACCCAGTATGCAAATCTATTAAAGATTAAACTAAATGAGCCAATAATTAGAGTAGACTCACTAATAAGTCATAAAACAGGAATACCCTATGTATTTATTCGCTCATACTACAATCCTAATATAATGAAAATCGAAATAACTATATAAATACACCAAAAATGGTGTATTTTTACTATTCTTAATTTGATAAATTAGGTATGATATAGTCTATATAAGAAAAGGTGGAATATTATGGTTAATACAATACTATTTGATTTAGACGGAACCCTATTATCAATGGATACCGACTTATTTATAAAACAATACTTTGGACATATAGCAGATCACTTAAAAGATTACTTTACACAAGAGGAAGTTGTTAAATTATTTTGGCAAGGTACAGAAAAAGTTATTAAGAGTCAAGATGCTAGTAAAACAAACCAGGAAGTATTCATGGAATCTTTCTTTTCGCAAGTAGATTACAAAGAAGAGCAGTTAATGCCAATCTTAAATGACTTCTATGATAACAAGTTTGATCTTTTAAAAACATTATCAAAAAGCAAACAGCAAATGATCGAATCAATTGAGATACTTAAAAATAAAGGTTATGAATTAGTTATCGCAACTAATCCAATCTTCCCAATCGCTGCTAATCACAGCCGTGTCGAATGGGCAAACTTAGATCCAAATGACTTTAAACTAATCACAGCATATGAAACTTCACACTTTGCAAAGCCAAACATCAATTACTATAAAGAAGTTCTAAAAGATATTGATAAGGAAGCACATGAAGTTCTAATGGTTGGAAATCACATGCAAGAAGATATGGTCTCAAACACAATTGGAATTGATACCTTCTTAATTACAAACCATATTATGGGTGATGATTCAAATAAAGAGAATGTTACACACGAAGGTGACTATGACAAATTCTTAGCCTTTGTTGAAGAACTTCCACAACTATAAAAAAACACTTCAAATGAAGTGTTTTTTCTATCTATTTAGAATACTTTGGACGACGTCTTTTAATTCGTTTGTAAATAAATCTTACTAGTAATCCAACTAGAATAATCAGGAATAAAATAATTCCAATAATTGATAATGAGAAGACATTTAACTTAGTAAACTTAGAGAAGACTGCTGAAGATTGATCAACTGTCTTATAACCTTGATAGTTAGCATAGCGTTCGGGAATTTCAGAAACACCATCAGCATTCTTATCAAAGCCTTTTAAGTAATCAGTAAGTGCAACCCACATTTTTAATTCTTCTTGATTATTATCATAAATGATATGATCCTCAAAGTCAGTTACAAGCTTACCATCTTTATCTTTTGGGGTAATTGATAGTAAACCAAATGATTGATCATTAACAACACTTAACATTTGTGCTGTATATAAATCGGCTACAACACGGTATAATTTATCGTCTTCAATTTCTGACTTATTAATACCATCAAATAATTTAACATCAGTTACCTTATTTAAAATAATTCGGTTGGGATTAAAATCATAAGACATTCCTGTTAAGTATAATTTAGCGAATGATAAGATTGGCGAGATACTCGCATCAATCTCAGCTGCTAACTTAATTTCTTTTCCACTTAGATAGACACTTAATAGTGGATAGCCAGAAATACCATCTTTACCAACACCTAGAGGTAATATTTTAAAGGCATCACTAACTGTAATATTACCTTCAGTAATTGAATCTCTTAATACGCCTGATGGTACAACCGCAATATCGACTGGATCATAATTATCTTTTTCTATTTCTTTAACGGCCTTAATATAAGCATCCCCAATTAGATGCGCTAATGGTTCTTCTTCCTGTGTTGAAGATAATTTAGTTGCTGGGGTAAATGAATAAGGTGCATAAGCAATTACATCTTCAAATGCTAAACCATATTTATTTAAATACTCTTGATTAACAGCTTCCTTATATGTATCAATTAAGGCTTCAACTTCCACATTTTTCTCTAAACTATTATCAATTGGAATAATTTCATATTCTTTAACATCCCAACGCTTTCCACTTGGACTAACCACTAACTTACCTAAGTTTTGACCATAACGACCAGCTGAGATAATAGTTGTATTACCAACTCTAATCGGCTCATTTAAAAGCGTATGTGAGTGAGCAGATAAGATAACATCAATATCTGATACTTCTTTAGCTAAAATCTCATCTTCTGATTGCTTAGCATTCTCACTTGTTCCAGCATGCGATAATGCGACGATCATATCGACACCTTGCTCTTTCAATTCACTACTAACACGCTTTGCCGCACTAATATAATTTTCAAACTCAACTTCTGCCATCGGAGCATTCGAATCCGCTTCAAGTCCCATAAGTCCCATGATACCAATCTTAACTCCATTTTTCTCAACGATTAAATAATCTTGAACACCATAGTCATCGACTGTTTTTTCAAGTTCGCTTAAAGCATCTGATTTATCTTCAATATCATAATTTGTATTTGATGAGACAATGTCGACAACCTTCATACCTGATCCTAAGGCTGACTGAAGACTTTGATCTAATCCTTGTGGTCTAAAGTCAAACTCATGATTTCCGTAGGTTGTAGCATCATAACCCAGCATTCCAAACAAGTGTAACATTGGAGCATGACTTGTAAAGATTGATTGGAAAAGTGTTCCTTGTGAATAGTCACCACCATCAATAATTAATGGATCAGCTGCCTTGGATTTCTCATTTAAGATTGCTGTATATAAGCGTGAGATACCACCACGCTCAACAATCTCTCCATCGATTTCCATACTATATGGTTCAATATTATCGTGAATATCATGGGTGAACAGAATCGTTAAATCATTCTCACTCCCCTGAATACTATTAGTAAATAAAAATGTTAATGCTATTATACTTAATGTAAATTTCTTAATATGTTTAATCATTAAATCACTCCTACAAGAATTATATCATATGAAAAAACGTCTAAGTGGATATCTAGGTGAAATCGACGGATTAAATTAATCTTCAAAATGTGATAGAATTGAAGCAGATTATTTTAGAAAGAAGGCAATTATGAGTAGAAAAATTATTAATGGAAATAATGTTACGGCATCAGGACCGTATTCACATGCAGTCGATGCAGGAGATTATGTATTTTTATCAGGACAAACAGGCTATAATCAAGCTAATTATGATGGTATGAAATTATCAATCGAGGATCAAACGCATTCAGCATTTAAAAACTTAGATGAGGTTATGCAAGCCGGTAATTTATCATATGATGATGTTATTAAGGTAAATGTCTTTTTAACTTCAATGGATGATTTCCACCCAATGAACGAAATTTATAAGACTAAGTTTAATGCGCCATATCCAGCACGTACTTGTGTGGCTGTTCATCAACTTCCACTTGAAGCAGATGTTGAGATTGAATATATTATTAAAAGAAAATAGTCTATCAAGAAAATATTAATTATATTAGTAAGTTCATTAGTCTTAATCGCATGTGGTAAAACTAACTCTGGCGTCTTAGCGGGTGATAGTGCGAAGATATATTATGCAATGAGTCCAGAGTCAGATGATAGTTCCTACTTAGTCTTTATGGAGAATCAAGTCCTAGTTGCAGCATCAATCTTTGCGGATGTATTTGATTATCGCCAGGAAGGTAATGTGCTATATATATTGATGAAAATGGTACAGAAGTTAAGTATGAAATTGAAGAAGTTTCTGAATACGAGCAAAATTTAATTGATGAAAATGGTGATATTGATGTTAAATTAGTTCATCAAGGAGTCAATTGTAAACTAGATAATAAGTCGCTGACTGATATGGTTAACTCATCAATGCATTACAAAATCATTTCACAAGAAATCGGTGTAAGTGACTTTACGATTACCAAGAATAATTTTGGACTTGGTCGCGGAGGCTTTGCTGATGAGTTAGCATATGAAGTTGATGGTAACTTATTTATTACAGAAGACGGAACTTTTGAATATGAGCAAATAGATTTAATTGGATATAAATTTACAAAAACAGATGACAAGACAGTTTTCTTTTTCCTCCAAGCCTTAACGGCAGATGGATCAAAACCGACATGTAATTAAAAGATTTATTGAAAGAGGTAATTATGTTAAGAAAAATTGAAGAAAGGGATCGCCAACTCTTCCTACAATATATGCATGAGTTTTATAACTCAAGTGCGGTAACAGGTAAGATTGATCCAAAGAATTATGAAACGACTTTTAACTTTATTGTTAAGGGTGACATGTATGT
>JAAYHR010000048.1 GCA_012735275.1 Erysipelothrix sp. | reverse complement strand
CTAGATCAAAATTATTACAAAATACGAGTACACAAATTAACGAGTATGACATGAAAAATATGTATGGATACATCCACGCATCTTATGTTCATATAATTGATAAAGAAATTGTACCACCAACAAAACCCTCGAGAACATTAGGTGATGTAAATAATGATGGTAAAATAAATGCTTTAGATTATGTTGCGATTAAAAATCATATGTTAGGTAAAAAGTTAACTGGTGATAATTTCACAGCAGCAGATATTACCAAAGATGGTAAGGTAAACGCCTTAGACTATATTAGAATTAAAAACCATATGTTAGGAAGAAAGCCAGGAATAACTCAATGAAAATAAGATTAGAAAATAAATTAATAAGAAAAATGATTGTTGCATTGTTCTCTGTAGCAATGTTATTTGCAAACGTTTCAAAAGTTGATGCGGCAAGCTTTACAGCTAGTGCATCAACATCATCGGTTGCCCCAGGTGGAACTTTTACCATATCACTTGGTGGAGGACCTGTAGGGGTCTTTGATATAAGTGTTTCGAATGGTACATCATCAACTAGTTTTGCATTTTTCGATGCGGGTGTATTTGATCCAGGAGTTAAAATAACAGCTGGGAAATCTGGTACAGTTTCGGTCACAATCACAGCAAGAGGCGGTGGAGATGTTGCTAATATGCAAGGTGAGGTTGTTACAGGTAGCAAGACAGTTAATGTCAAAATAAACACTCCAGAAGCGCCTAAACCAACAGAACCAAACAAACCAACAACTCCAAATAAACCAACAGTACCGAATAAACCAGTTGTACCTACGGAACCAGAAGTAGTTAAATCAAAAGATAATACTTTGAAATCAATTACTATTTCTGAAGGTAGTTTAAGTCCTGAATTTAAGAGTGATGTTTATGAGTATAGTGTCTTATTACCAAAGGGTTCAACTTCGCTTGATGTTTCTGCAGTAGTTAATGACTCAGTTGCTAAGGTTGCGAATACTGGTAATCATAAACTTGAAGTTGGAGAGAATTTAATTTCTTTAATTGTAACTCCTGAAGAGGGTAGTGAAGGTTTATATAAGATAAATGTTTATGTTGAAGAAGAACCAAAGCATAAAGTTGAAATAGCGGGTGGAAACTTTGATGTAATTGAACATTACATAGGGGCAGATGTTCCTGATTCATTCTCTGAGGTTGAAGTTGATTATAAAGATGGTAAGTTAAATCTTCTTTATAGTGAACTATGGGAAACGCATTTAGCTTATATGAATGATGAAGAAAATAATCGTGAGTTCTATATCGTTGACATTGTTGATGGTGAACTTAAAGTAGTTTCTAAATTCCAAAAGATTGCGATTTATGGTGATGAGTTCTTAGCGCTTGATGTGCCTGAGGCTGATCAAAATAAATTGAATATGACTTATGGAGATGTAGTAATTGGTGATCAAACATTTAAAGGATTTAAATATAATGATCCTAAATATGAAAACTTCTCAGTAATTTATGTAAGAAATATGGCTGGTGAAGATGTTTATTATCAGTATGAAACTGGTGATGATTCTTATCAGTTATTTACAGACACTTTAGCAATTAGTGAAGCTGATTATCAAGAGTTAGTTAAGAGTAATGATACTAAGATGTTATACATGCAAGTTGGTCTTGGTGCACTTGGTCTTCTATCAGTAGGATTAACAGTTTACATTGCTACTTTATTTAATAAAAATAAAAAATTGAAAGATCATTTTAAAAATAGACAATCTAACATAGAGTAATCTTAAATGTAGGCCTTTGGCCTACATTTTCTTTTATCACAAAGTTTTCAAGTTGAATAAATATGTTTTGTATTATAATATAGTTGTAGAGGTGATTTTAATGCATGTTGATGAATCGAGAGAAATGTATCTAAAGACAATTTTACTATTGACGCAAGAAAGTGATTTTGTACGATCAGTTGACGTTGCGAACAAGTTGAACTATAGTAAGCCTTCGGTCAGTCGTGCGGTTAAGAACTTAGTTTTGGATGGTTCAATTGAAGTCCTTGATGATGGTAATATTGTATTATTGCCAGAAGGTTTAAAAGAGGCAGAGGAAGTTAAGGAAAAACATCAAATAATTAAAAATGTTTTTATTAAGTATTTAAATCTTGATGAAGAGATTGCGGATAAGGATGCATGTCGAATTGAGCATGTAATTAGTGAAGAAACTTTTGCCGCACTTAAGAAGTTATAATATTTTAGCTTTTTCACAGTTTCAACACATATGAGGGTTATAATGTAATTAGGATGAAGATCCTTTCATTTTCCTTCTTGTTATAAAGACATCTGACTTAACAGATGTCTTTTTTCTTTTTATAATTGGCTGATTTATATTATAATGTATGTAGAGGTGTGTATATGAAGAAAATATCTGTATTTGTTGTGATTTTACTAGCTTTAACAGGCTGCTTTAATAAAGAATATACTTTTAAGGTTAAGGATGAGATTATTTTCTTTGAACAAACTTATGATGATTTTGAAATTGAGATGTTGGAGCCTTATGTAAGTGTCAGTCTTGGTGATAAAGAAGTCGGGCTTGAAGTTGTTGAGTTAGATGGCTTAGTTGATCTAGAGACGGTTGGGACTTATGAAGTTAACTTATTTGCACTAAATAAGAAGCAAAGAAGTGAAGTTGCTTTACTGATAAATGTCGTTGATACAGCTGAACCAGAATTCTTAATTAGTGAGAGTGAACTCTTAGTTTATGCTAATGAGCAAGTTGAGATAAATTCTGAGTACTTCAATATGAACTTATTTGATGGCATTAATGGTTTAGTTAATGATCGTATAACTTATGAGGGTGAAATTGACACGGCTAATGATGGACTCTATCCAATTACCTTAATGGGTAGTGATGTCTCTGGGAATGAAACTGCACATAAAATTAATTTTCGTGTAACAGATATAATCGATGAGAAGGCCTTATACCTGTATAAGAAAGCCATTCAAACGGCACATGGAGAAACATTAGTATTTACAGATAAGAAAACTAATTTAGAAGTATTAAATTTTGATCAAGCATTCAATACTTTTACACCAGCTTATCGTAAACATTTTCTTTGGTTATCAGGCTTAAATAGTGAACATAATACAAGTGAGAGTGGAATTAAGTTAAGTGTTGAACTCGATTCAGTTTATGCGGAAATAATTCCATCAAAGGATAAGGAAACTTATTTAGGAACTACTTTAACGATTCAAAATGAAAGTGAAGGTTACCGTCACTATTTAGCAAAGTCAACTTATAAGGTTAATGATGAGGAAGTTGTTAAAAACTTTAAATTTATTATTAAGGAAATTGATGGCGTATGGTTAGTTCATGAATTTTATATGCCATACTAGATTATTAATTATTCAAATTGTGTATACAAACATACTGTCTTTTGATATTATGTATAAATAGGAGTTGAAGATTATGCATAAGGACACAAAAAAAATGATGCATTTAACACTTTTTTTAGCTTTAAGTATTGTCTTACATTTCTTTGATCCAGGCTTAGGCTACTTAGGTGCCAAACTTGGGATTGCTAATATCGTTGGTGTCGTCGTTTTAAAATGGTATGGTCCAAAAGCAATGATCAACAATAACCTACTAAGGGTTCTGGTTGTATCACTAATGCGCGGAACATTGTTTAATACACCGTTTTATACCTCACTAGTTGGGGTTGGATTAAGTACTCTAGTAGTAATTATTATCAATCGACTAATGGATCCTTCAATTTTGATGTTAAGTGTTGTATCTTCAATTTTTCATCCAATTGGACAAATAGTTGTAATATCTAAATTATATAGCGTAAATCAAATTTTCTTTATGTTACCAATCTTATTGATTCTATCAATAATGGCAGGGGTAGCATCAGGTAAAGTCACAGAAGAAGTGTTAAATAGAATGGGGAGATCAGAATGAACAAATTAATTACAAAAATTTATATTCGGGGTTTTCTTATTTAATTTTACTGTACTTTTTTTAAGGGGACATACTATTAAATAGTGTGTCCTTTTTTATTTACTCAAGGAGGATTTATGTCAAATCAAATTAAGTTTTTACATCAAGTAGTTAAAAAACAGTATTTCAAACTATTCTTACTCGCAACTGCGACCGTTATCTATGTTTCAATGAACTTACTACAACCAATCTTATTTGGATTTATCATCGATAATGTTGTTAATCAAGAACCAATAACAAATGGAATTATGAATGTCTTAGCTGAAGCCTTCGGTGGTGTCGGCTTTATTAGAAATAATCTCTGGGTTGGAGCACTACTAATCTTACTCACAAGTGTGATTGGAGCCCTGATGATCTTTTCCCGTAGTCGCTTAAATGGACTCATTTCAGAAAATGTCGCATTCAATATTAAAGATGGACTATTCAAACATCTAATGTTTCAACCATACAAATATTTCGTCACATCAAAAACTGGTGATCTTATCCAAAGAGCAACATCGGATATCGATACAGTTAGACGTGTCTTCGCAGGTCAAATTGGTGAGTTAATTTATGCCGTATCAATCGTAATTATTGCCTTTATTGTTATGTTTAGTATAAATGTTAAACTAGCACTCACATCCGCAATTCTATTACCGATTATCTTCATCTTCGCCATCGTATTCTTTATCTATGTAAGAAAACGCTTTGAAGAATATGAAACAGCTGATTCTAACTTAACGCATGCGATCAGTGAAAACCTTGCAGCAACCAGAGTTATTAAGGCCTTTAACCGCGAACTATATGAAAGTGAAGTATTTGATAAGGTCAATCAGAAAATCTCCGCAGCCGGCATTAAAATGATTGATGCACTGGCATTCTACTGGGGAGTATCAGACTTTATTTGCTTCTCATCAATTCTACTGGTAAGTGTAGTTGGAATTATCATGGTTGCAAATAATCAAATAAGTATTGGCCAAGTAATTATCTTTACATCATACTCAGGCTTAATGGTTTGGCCATTAAGAAACATGGGTCGAATTATTGCTGACCTTGGAAAAGTCTCAGTCTCAATCTCCCGTATTGTTGAAGTAATAGATGAGCCAATGGAAGACTTAGAAACTGGTCAAAAATTTGACTTTCAAGGCCATATTGAACTTAAAGATGTTCGCTTTGCCTACGATGATGACCCATATGAAATCTTAAAAGGTGTCACCCTCGAAATTCAACCAAGTCAAAGTGTTGCGATTCTTGGACCAACTGGTGCCGGTAAATCATCACTAATTCATATCCTAACTGGACTCTATGATTATGAGTCAGGATCAATCAAAATCGATGGTGTCGAACTAAGTGATATTAATAAACACCACTTAAGAGAAAACATCTCAGTAGTTCTACAAGAACCATTCTTATTCTCAAAATCAGTTAAAGAAAATATTGTAATTGCGAAGCAAAGTGCAAGTCATGAGCAAATCGCCTCAGCAACCCACATTGCCCATGTTGAAGACTTTATCAGAAATTTTGAAGCAGAATACGAAACCTTAATTGGAGAACGGGGAACTACCTTATCAGGTGGACAAAAACAAAGAGTTGCGATCGCACGTACTCTAATTAATGATGCACCAATAATTATCTTTGATGACTCACTCTCAGCGGTCGATACCCAAACTGATAAAGAGATTCGTACCAAACTAAAAGAATTAAAGAATAAAGCAACGACAATTATTATTACTCAAAGAATTGCCTCAGCTAAAGATGCTGATCAAATCTTTGTCCTTGAAGATGGAATAATTAGTCAAGCTGGAACACATGAAGAACTACTAAATGAATCTGGACTCTACCAGCGTATCAATGAAGTTCAATCAAAAATGGAAGTAGGTGAATAATATGGAAACAGAAAACAAAGAAGTAAAGTTTGATCCAAAACTATGGATGCAATTAGTTGAAATACTTCTACGTCAAAAGAAGTTACTGATTGTTGTAATCCTCTTTATAATCGCTACTTCATTACTAGAAGTTATCTTTCCAATTATGAATGCCTATGCGATTGATACTTTAGCAAGTGGTAATGCTACACAAAGCCAATTTACAACTTTCATTGTGAGTTACTTTATTATGATCTTACTCTTTGGGTTATTTGTAGTTATTTACCTACATCTAACTGGAGTCATTGAAAACAAGTTTGCTTATGATTTAAGAAAAACAACCTTTATTAAGGTGCAAACCTTATCATTCTCATACTTTGATAAAACATCAGAAGGTTGGATTATTTCACGCTTAACATCTGATATTCCAAGAATAAGTGAAATCTTATCCTGGGGCTTTATTGATGCGATCTTTGGGATTACATCAATCATTGGCGTTTCAATTGTAATGCTAATTGTTAACTATAAGTTAGCACTACTAATACTAGCGGTTGTTCCAATCTTAATTGTTGTATCTAATTACTTTCAAAAGCAAATATTAAGACAACAAAGATTAGTGAGAAAACATAACTCAGCGGTTACTGCGGTATTTAGTGAATCAATCAATGGTGCTAAAACAATTAAATCCTTAGCGATTGAAGAGACAATCGCCAAAGATTTTACTGAGACAGCGCTCCGTATGAAGCGATCATCGATTCATGCTAATCTTTACTCAGCACTCTTTATCCCAGTTGTAGTCTTCCTAGGTGGTATTTCCTCCTCAGCAATTATTTGGTATGGTGGTAATCAAGTTGTCGCATATGTGATGCCATTTGGAATCTTAATGATGTTTACATCATATGTTAACCAGTTCTTTCAACCACTACGCGAAATCGCAAGACTCTTATCTGAACTACAAATGGCGCAAGCAGCAGGCGAGCGTGTTATTCAATTAATTACAAGCGAGAATGATGTTGTTGATAGTGAAGCCGTAATCAATGAATATGGAACACTACTAAGTCCCAAGACTGAGAACTATCCAAGTCTTAATGGAGAAATTGAATTTGAGAATGTCGGCTTCTACTACAATGAAAATGAAACGGTCCTTGATAACTTCAATCTAAAAGTTGAACAAGGTAAAACAGTTGCCCTAGTTGGGGAAACAGGTTCCGGTAAGTCAACGATTATTAACTTACTCTGTCGCTTCTATGAGCCAACCTCAGGCACAATTAAGATTGATGGTGTTAACTATCAAGATCGATCACTTGGATGGCTACGTCACAATATTGGCTATGTTCTACAAGCGCCACATCTGTTCTCAGGCTCAATCATGGATAACATTCGTTATGGTAAACTTGATGCCACTGATGAGGAAGTTATTGCCGCAGCTAAGCAAGTTAATGCCCATGAGTTTATTAGTAAGTTTGCAGAAGGTTATCAAACTGATGTTGGAGAGGGCGGAGGCCGTTTATCAACTGGTCAAAAGCAATTAATATCATTTGCGCGAGCAATCATCAAAAATCCAAAAATATTTATTCTTGATGAAGCGACAGCATCAATTGATACTGAAACAGAAATGATTGTTCAAAATGCAGTATCTAAGTTACTAAAAGATAAGACTGCATTTATTGTTGCCCACCGTCTTTCAACGATTGTCGATGCTGATATTATCTTAGTTATTAAAGAAGGTAAAATTGTTGAGCAGGGGAGTCATAAAGAATTACTTGCAAAAGCTGGCTACTACTATAAACTCTATACTAATCAGTTTAATGAAGCAGCGAATTCAAGTGTACTAAATAAGGCTTAGAGTATGATATAATTCATATAGGTGATAGAAATGATAAATGAATTATATGCAATTCAAAAAGATCTTGATGATCGTATTCTTAAAGAACATAACTTAGATGCAGATGCTGTATTAAGTGATCGCTACTTAGCATTCTTAGTTGAACTTGGCGAGTTAGCAAATGAAACACGTTGCTTTAAATTTTGGTCATTAAAAGGACCATCAGAAAAATCAGTAATCTTAGAAGAATTCTCAGATGTACTACACTTTCTATTAAGCTTAGGCTTAGCACTAGATAGTCCACATTTAGAGTTCTACATGGAAGAGACTGATCGTAGCTTAACAGAACTATTCAATAGTGTTTATAATGATGCTAATATAGTTTTTAATCTTAAGTCAAAATTTGTCTACGTTAGAATGTTTAATAGTCTAATGCAAATTGCTAGCAAACTTGGTTTTAGTCAAGAAGATGTATATGCTAGTTATACGAATAAGAATGCAATTAATCATCAAAGACAAGACGATGGTTATTGATCCAAGAATTAAAAAAATATTAGAAAAAATTCAATCCTTAAACTATCAAGTAGTCATCGTTGGTGGTTATGTTCGTAACTCCTTACTAGCAATTACTAGTGAGGATTATGACTTAGCTACTAATGCCGATCTAAATCAGCTTAAGGATATTTTTTCATTTTCTAATGAGTTTATCTTTAATCAAGAAGTATTAATGTTAGAGATTGAGTACGAAGGATTAAAACTAGAGTTATCACGCTATCGAAAAGAAATCTATGAGGGCAATCAATTAGTAGACGCCAAACTTGTCGATAGTTTTAAAGAAGATACTTATCGTCGTGACTTTACGATGAATGCTATTGGTTATGATAATGAGACATACCTAGATTATCATCAAGGAAGAAAAGATTTAGAAGATAGAGTAATTAGATTAATTGGTGATCCAAAAACCCGCTTCACTGAAGATCCAACTAGAATCCTAAGAGCAATGCGCTTTGCATCAGAATTAAATCTAAAAATTGATGATAAATTAATTAACTATATCAATGGCAATATCTCGCTAATCTTAGACTTAGATATCAGCTCTGAACTTTATCGAATAATCTTAGGCGACAACTTTAAATATATTTTAGAAAAATTTGAAGATCTATTTATCTATCTAGCTCATGACTTCCTTAGTCCAATTAGTTCAAGTGATCAATCATTAATCAAGAGCAAACTAGATCTCATCTACTATCTAATCTTCAAACAAAATCTAAAACTTGATTACCTCTTAATTAAGAAACTTAATCCAAAGAATAAAGATATCAAGTTTATAGAGAAGTATCAAAATATTATCAACGAACTTAAATATCGACTCTTTTATGAAGACATCGAATTAATGTTCGCAAGCTTTGGAGCCAGTGTGATGGAAAAGATCTACCAGGATCTAAATGGCCTCCAGATCATTAATGAATATAATCTCAACTTCATAGAGAAAGTATCTAAACTTGGATACTTAAAAATTGATCAACTAAAAGTCACAATAAATGATCTACCAAGTGATTACACAATCAAAGTCAAATACGAGATCCTTAAGAATCTTCAGAAACTAATCATTAAAGGATTCATAGAAAATGATGAAGATCAACTAAAAGAATATATTGATAATAACTACTAAGGTTAAGGCTAATTCGGTCTTAACCTTTTACTATTTAAGAACTAAACTATCTCTTGTTTAAAAATAATAAATGTAGTAATGTTAAAAAAAGGGTGAGTTATATGGCTTATCAACAAGATAGTGGTTTACTCATATACATACTATTTGGTTTGATGCTAATAGCGGAGAAGCAGAATTAATTGGAGGGTCGTTAAATGAAAGTACTTATGCAAAGGTAACTGATAAAGGAACTGTAAATCAAACTTTCTTCCATCTTAATAAATCTGTAGACGTAACATCGTTCGATCGACTACAACTAGAACTAAAATCAGAAGTTTACTCTGAAATTAATTTAAAAAATCATATTGAAGTTCCGAATACATCTAAGGTTAATAATGCTAATAATATTTTAATAACAAGACCAGTTACTATTAACGGTAATGGAAATAAAATTAGCGGTGATGCTAAAGAGACATGGAACGGTCACTATTTAATTAATGTTTGGAAAACTGCTGGTGTAGTAATTAATGATGTCACTCTTTCTGGTGGAGATGCAGCTATGCTTGTGAACCACTCTCATGTAACATTAAAAGGTGAAGTAT
>JAAYHR010000047.1 GCA_012735275.1 Erysipelothrix sp. | reverse complement strand
TAAAGTTTTTCACAATATTTATTTTTAAACGTAAAAAAAGAAGCAGAAATTGTGCTTCTTCATAATAATTTTATTTATTTTTTAGTTTATTAATCTGTTCTTGTACGCATTAACGGGAATAAGATTACGTCTCTGATTGATTCTGAATTTGTTAGTAACATTACAAATCGATCAATACCAAGTCCCATACCGCCTGTTGGTGGCATTCCGTATTCTAATGCTTCAACATAGTCAATATCCATTTCAGTAGTTTCATCGTCACCAAGTTCTTTTTGGTTAACTTGATATTCGAATCTTTCTTGCTGATCAATTGGATTATTTAACTCTGTATATGCATTTGCGTATTCTCTTC
This sequence comes from Erysipelothrix sp., assembly GCA_012735275.1. GTDB lineage: Bacteria > Bacillota_I > Bacilli_A > Erysipelotrichales > Erysipelotrichaceae > JAAZDN01. Next base: position 15,440 of record JAAYHR010000047.1, on the reverse strand, counting down.
CATCAATAAATAATTCGAAACGATCCGTAAAACGATCATCATCTTTATTTTTACTTGCTAAAGGTGAGATCTCAATTGGATAGTGGTAGACAAATGTTGGTTGAACAATTGTATCTTCGACATATCTTTCAAAGAATAAGTTAATAATATGACCATATGTTTCTTCGTGTTTCTCTGGTTCAATTTTATTTTCTTTCGCAACTTTAATTGCTTCTTCTAATGTTTCAATCTTTTCAAAGTCTACGCCAGTTGCTTCTTTAATTGCATCAGTCATTTTAATACGTTTGAATGGAGCTTTTAATGAGATTTCTTTCTCACCGTAAACTACTTCAGTTGTTCCGATTGTTTCAATCGCTACACTTGATAGTAAGTTTTCAGTAATTTCCATCATACCTTCCATATCACTGTAAGACTTATAAAGTTCTAACATTGTATATTCTGGTGAGTGACGTGTCGACATTCCTTCGTTTCTAAACATTCTACCAATTTCATAAACACCTGAGAATCCACCAACGATTAATCGTTTTAATGGTAACTCTGGAGCTATTCTTAAATTGTATTCTTGATCTAAAGTATTATGGTGTGTTAAGAATGGACGAGCTGCAGCTCCACCTAAGATTGTATGTAACATTGGTGTTTCTACTTCTACTAATCCTTGAGCATCTAAGTAATGTTGAACGGCACGAATAATACGTGGACGTAAGAATGCAACACGACGACTATCTTCATTCATAATTAAGTCAACATAACGACGACGGTAACGTTCTTCAACATCTTGTAAACCATGGAACTTATCTGGTAGTGGTTTTAAAGCTTTTGTTAAGTGTGTATAGTTATCAACTTTGATTGATAATTCATTTTTATTTGTTTTAAATAAAACACCTTCAACTCCAACAATATCCCCAATATCTGATAATTTGAAAACTTCAAATTGATCATTGATCATATCTTGACGAATATAAACTTGAATTTGACCATACATATCTTGTAAATGGACAAAAGCTGCCTTACCCATTTCTCGCTTAGTCATAATTCTTCCTGCGAAGGCAACACGTTTATTAATTTCAGCTAATTCTTCTTTTGAATATTTATCATATTCTTTAATTAACTCAACACTTTGGCTATCAGGTTTAAATGAGTTTCTAAAAGGATCTACTCCGAGATCTTTATACTCATTTAGTTTATCTCTTCTTACTAATTCTTGTTCACTAAATTCTCTTTTCATTTGACACCATCTTTTCTTTATATATCATAACAAATTTGACTATTTTTTAAAACTCATTACATAGGTTTTCAATCGATACTAAGTCATAGTCCTCTTTAGTAATAATTGAAAAATATTTTTCTAATAAATCTAACAGTATAGTTTTATCATCTTGTTTATTAATTACTTCTTTTACTCGCTTATTTAAAGGTAGTCCCGCTAAATACCAAGATACATGACTTCTAATTTCCTTAGTCGCAATTGCCTCTCCTTTTAAATCTATTAGGGCAGCATATTGCTTTTTAATATAGTAGTAAATTTGATCAAAGCTACGGACCTGTTTATGATCCTTACCAGCTAAGCCATCAACTACTTCTTTTAACACCCAAGGATTACCGAAGGCTGCTCGCCCAATCATAATGCCATCACAATTAGTTTCATCTAACATTATTTTGGCATCAGCATATGATCTTATATCACCATTACCAATAACCGGAATCGATACTGCCGCTTTGACAGCTTTAATAATATCCAAATCACACTGGCCAGAATACATCTGACTTCTTGTACGACCATGGACCGTTAGAGCAGCAGCTCCAGCCGCTTCCATTCTAATGGCACATTCTACGGCATTAATTGAAGTTAGATCATAACCAGCTCTAAACTTAACTGTAACTGGCTTATTAACACTTTCAACCATAGCACTAACGATCTCATAAGCTAAATCCAAATCCTTCATTAGCGCTGAACCAGCTCCATTATTAACAATTTTGGGAGCAGGGCAGCCCATATTAAAATCAATTATATCGCAATCACTCTCTTGATCAAGAAAGATTGCGGCTTGTCTTAAAGACTCAACATCAGATCCAAATAACTGCATGGAGATTGGATGTTCATCTTTTGATACTTTAGTCATTGCTAAAGTCTTTTCATTTTTAAAGTTTAAGGCTTGATCAGAAATCATCTCAGCGCAAACTAGGCCAACATTAAAATCTTTGGCAATCTCACGGAAGGCTTGGTTAGAAACACCAGCCATTGGCGCTAAGATTACATTGTTATCAAGAACAACATTACCAATCTTAAGCTTCGCGTGCATCTAATAGACCTTGTAAATCAGGAATCGTAAAGAGATATTTCTCATTACAATAGTGACAGACTGTCTCAATAATTTCATCTTCTTCAATCATTGCTTTAATTTCGTCAGAGTCGAGCGTTGCTAAACCATTTAACATTAACTCACGACTACACTGACATTTAAATTGAACATCACGTGTTTCTAAAACTCTTGCATCATCAAATAGATTTTCTATGATTGATTCAGCTGTTGCACCTTCTTTAACCATTTCTGAAATTGGTTTAAGTTTTCCAAATGCTGCTTCAGTCGCAATAATATCTTCTTCACGCGCACCTGGTAATAATTGAATAATTAAACCACCTGCGGCAACTACTGAATTATCAGTCTCAACTAAAACACCTAATGATACTGCTGATGGCGTTTGTTCACTTACGTTAAAGTAGTAAGCAAAGTCTTCAGCAATTTCACCTGAAACTAAATCAACTGTACCAACAAAGTCAGTTTTCATTCCCATTGATTTTGTAACATTTAAAAAGCCTGGTCCAACTGCAAGTCCAACCGCTAGTTTCTTTTTATCTGTATATGACAACATAACGTGTGGTTCACCAACATAGCCACGAACATTTCCTGACTTAGATGATTGAGCGACAATCGTCTTAATTGGTCCTTCACCATTAATTTGAATATTTACTTTTTCTTGATCACTCTTACTCATAGCACCCATCATTAGGGCAACTGCCATCGTACGACCTAAAGCTGCACTTGATGTTGGCCATAAATCATGGCGACGACGAGCTTCATCCGTTAAATCAGTTGTAACGACCGAGTAGATTCTTACAAACCCTTCACGGGCAATTCCTATTGCTAATTTATCCATATTATACTTCCTTATTATATTTATCTTCTAATAGGAGAAAAAGATGATTTTCATCATCTTTCTCTCAATCAATCTTATTTATCTTCACTTACTTCTTCAGTTGCGACAACTTCTGAGTCAACTACTTCAGTTTCTACTACTTCAGGTTCGACGTAATCTAATGGTCTTCCTGCAGCAATGTTTTCAATTTCTTCTTGTGTTAATGTCTCTTGATCAATTAAGGTTTCAGCAATCTTATCTAATTGCTCACGATGTTCTGAAATAATTTCAGTTGCTAAAGCATGTGCTTCATCAACAATTCTTCTTACTTCTGCATCAATCTTAGCTGCGATATCTTCAGAGTATGATCTACCACTGCCATAATCTCTACCTAAGAATACTTCTTGTGACATATTTTGGTATTGAATTGGTCCAAGATCACTCATTCCTAATTCAACAACCATCATACGAGCAATTCTAGTAACTCGCTCAATATCATTATGTGCACCTGTTGAGATATCATCTAAAACTAACTCTTCAGCAACACGACCACCTAGTAAGCTGGTAATTTCAGCTAATAAATGACCTTTAGTTTGCATGTATGTTTCTTTTTCTGGAAGCATTAAGTTATATCCACCAGCATCTCCACGTGGGATGATTGTGACTTTAGCCACCTTGCTAGCTTTTGGAAGGTTAATTCCAATAACCGCATGACCAGCTTCATGGTAAGCGACAAGTTTCTTCTCTTCATCAGAGTAAGTACGCGAAGTTTTCGCAGGTCCCATCATAACTCTATCAATTGCTTCATCTAAGTTATTTAATGTAATTTCATTATTACCTTCACGAACAGCCATAATTGCTGCCTCATTTAGAACGTTCTCTAAATCAGCACCAGAGAAACCTGGCGTACGATTAGCAATTGCTTGTAAACTTGCATCAGCTGCAAAACGTTTATTACGAGCATGAACTTCAAGAATAGCTGCACGACCTTTTTTATCAGGTAATGAAACTTGAACTTGACGGTCAAATCTTCCTGGTCTTAATAGCGCAGGGTCTAAAATATCAGCACGGTTAGTTGCGGCAATAATTAGTACTCCGGCATTATCATCAATACCATCCATTTCAACTAATAATTGGTTAAGTGTTTGTTCACGTTCATCATTTCCACCACCTAAACCAGCTCCACGTTGTCTACCAACTGCATCGATCTCATCAATAAAGATAATACATGGAGCAGACTCTTTAGCTGTTTTAAACATATCACGGACACGTCCAGCACCAGCACCAACGAATAACTCAACAAAGTCAGAACCAGATACTGAATAGAATGGAACATCAGCTTCACCTGCAGTAGCACGAGCTAATAATGTTTTACCCGTTCCTGGAGGACCTACAAGTAGGATACCTTTAGGGATGCGTGCACCCATTGCTTCAAAGCGTTTTGGATTTTGAAGATAATCAATTAATTCCTTAACTTCTTCTTTTTCCTCTTCAGCCCCAGCGACATCTTTAAATTTAGTTTTAACATTCTTTTGAATCTTAGCTTTTGATTTAACAACATCTAATTGCTGACGCATTCCACCAGCTCCACCAGACATCTTGTTCATTAAAAAGAATAAAGCTCCTAAGATTAATAACATTGGAACGAATGAGATTAGTAACTCAATAAATATTGAATTTTGCGTACCGTCAATAATTTTAAAATCATTAACCGAAACATTTTCCTCTAATTTTACGACAACATTATCGACTAGGTTATCATTATTAATAATATTTGTTGCAAACTTAACAGGTTTTCCAGCATCATCATAAGAACCTGATACTTTAACTGTTAAACGATCAACAACTAATTCAACTTTATCAATTTTCTCTTTTTCTATAATTTCAATTAAACCTTTATAGCCAATGTCATCTGCTGCTTGCGAAGCAAACGGATTAAATACTGTCGAAAACAATATTAACACTAGCAAGAATGGCATTAAGGCCATAAAGCCTTTTTTATTATTGTTAGGCATTTATTTATACTCCTCTACTAATAAAAATCTTTATGTAATATTCCTATATACGGTAATTCACGATATTTCTCTGCAAAATCCAATCCAAATCCTACTACGAATTCATTTGGAATTTCAAATCCGATATAAGCTACATCAACTTCTACTTCACGACGCGATGGTTTATCAAGTAGTGATACTACTTCGATTGATTGTGCGCCTTTATTATCTAATATTTTAATTACTGCTTGCAGAGTACGGCCAGTATCGACAATATCCTCAACAATAACAATTGGATGCTCTTTAATCGAGCGATCTAAATCCTTAAGAATTCTAATATCTCTCGTAGATTCCATATTTGTACCATATGATGATACATCCATGAAATCAATTTCAATGTCAATCGACATATGTTTCATTAACTCCGCTAAAAAAGGAACAGAACCCTTTAATAAAGCGACTAAAATTAACGGTTTATCCGTTTTAGCATACTTTTCAGAAATCTCTTTAGCTAACTGTTTACTTCTTTCAACTATTTCCACTTGATTAATCAATATTTTATCTAAATGTGCGTGCATAATACTCCTCCTACAATAGTCCTATTTTACCACAAAGACTGTTGGATTGTTAGAGAAATGCGTAATATTACAGCCTAAACCTGGCACTAAAACAATCTCTTTATCCGCATTTATCACGACCGGCCATGTTTTTCGTTGATAGTCAGGAATTTTTCTATCAATAAAGAAGCGTGACAAGCTTTTTGATCCATAAATCATTTGAATTTTATCTCCAGCTTGATAAGACCTTATCGTAATTGGAAAGTCACTTTCACTTAGGGTAACAGCACACTCAGGACTTCCTGAAGTAGCAATTTCAAAGCTTGGATACTTACCATAAACTATCTCATCAAAGTGATAAATATAGGCTTCACCAATAATAACTAACTTCAAGATACCATAAGCTTTAGAAAGGATATAAGTTTCATTTAATTGATACTCACCATTACCATCAGCCATTATAAAGTTAACAATGTTTTCAAACTCCAAGTTTGAAATACTATAAATATCATAATCTAAGAAATACCTTCTTAAAGTATTAGTTAGAATTTCACTTGGCAGTGATTTAATAAAGTCTAATGAATAATCCTTAGTAAAAGTTTGATAATTTTCATTACTCACTTGATTAATTTCTAAAAGTTTTTCGTTTTCAGATTTAATCTCAAGCAATAATGCATCTTTTTCAATCTCTGACATTTTATCTAAAACAGTATTACGAATTAGATTTCGACTATACTCATTTTCTAAATTTGAATCATCAACAACATAATTAACATTATTTTTTTGACAATATTCAATTAAATCCACCTTACGATAGTCCAAGAGCGGACGTACAATTTGTAATTCATAATAATTAGATAGTTCATTAATTCCATAATAAGTCGGCACTGAATTTCGACTCTTTTGCATAATGTATGTTTCAAGGACATCATCTAAGTGATGGGCCACATATACATGCTTGATATCATGTTTTTTTGCGATCTTAACCATAAAATCATAACGAACTTCACGAGCAAAAGCTTGGAAATTTCCAGACTCAAACTTGGGTGCATTTAAAACTTCAATAGCAATATTATGCTTGTGACAATAGTCTTTAACTAACTGTTCATCCAAGTTGGAGTTATCTCTAACATGATAGTTAACATGAACAACTAGTAATTCATAGTCTTCTTTAGCAAGCATATCTAAGAGGGCCATGGAATCAGGACCACCAGAAACTGCAACTAATATTTTCTTCAATTTATCACCTCAAGTAGAGTAATTATAACATAAGCCGCGCTAATAATTATGGTGTAATAATGTTTCTACCCGCCGAATAACCGCCTTAAATAAGGGACTTTTCGGATGAATATTACCTTTTATTGAAATTATCCGAGCCGTATTTATATACTTTAAATCATTTAAAAAGAGAACTGATTTACGCTTTAATCCTGGCACCATTGGCAGTCTAAATAAATGTTTTTTACCAACTGGAAAATCATCTTGACAGTAGGATTGATTGTACATTGATAGATTTGATGACATTGGTAAGACTAAAGCCTTTGAGTTACTTTGTCCAATAATCAGACCAAAGTGTTGAAATCCAGCCTCATTTATATAGGCTTTTCCAAAATCGATATAACAAATGTCACCAATTCTTGCCTTAAATCCAATTAACTCTGATGACTTATAACTTGATCGTTTGCGATAATTTAATTCGGAAATAAGTTCTCTTAGCAGCTCAAAAGAACCTAAAGATTCTAAATATGCTTTCTTCAAGCTTAAAAACCTCTCAATTTGATCATCTAAATCTATATTATCTTGTTCTGAATGTAGTATTTCGACTAATTCATTTAGCAGTTTTTCATGCATTTTATCACCCTATATAGTATTAGGGTTAATTAGGTTTTGTCCTTAAAGCAGTAAAAAACGAGACTTTTGATCTCGCTTCTTGATTTATCCGAATAAATGTAAGTTTTCTAACATTATTCCTGTACCTTCAGCGACACATGTTAATGCGTTGTCAGCAATGAAGACTGGGACATTTAATTCTTGTGCTAAAAGCTCATCGATACCTTTTAATAAAGCTCCTCCACCTGTTAGCATTACTCCAGTATTAATAATATCTGCAGATAATTCTGGAGGTGTTTGTTCTAATACAGTTCTACATGCTCTAACAATTTCTTGTAAGCTTTCACGTAGTGCTATTTCGATTTCTTCTGAGTGAACTGAAATAGTATGTGGTAGACCAGTTACTAAGTCACGTCCTGAAATTGACATTGACTCTTCTAAAACCCCTGGCCATGCAATTCCGATTGATGTTTTAATTTCTTCAGCTGTACGCTCACCAATTAATAATTTATATTTTTCTTTAATAAATTTGATAATATCTGAGTCAAACTTGTTACCAGCTGTTTTTAGTGAAGTTGATGTTACAATTTCACCTAAAGAAATAACCGCTACGTCTGTAGTTCCACCACCGATGTCTAAAATTAAGTTTCCTGAAGGTTTAACAATATCTAAACCTGCGCCAATTGCCGCAACTTTAGGTTCTTCTTCAATATAAACTTTTTTAGCTCCAGCACGGTATGCTGCATCTCTGATCGCATTACGTTCAACTGAAGTAATGTTTGAAGGACAACAAATAACGATTGTTGGTCTTGAGAATAATCCTTTTAATTTTAATTTTCTAATAAAACTTGATAATAACATTTCTGTTACTTCAAAGTCGGCGATTACACCATCTTTTAATGGTCTAATAGCTAAAACTTGGCCAGGTGTACGACCTAACATTGCTTTTGCTTCTGATCCAACTGCTAAAGAACGACGAGTTTCTGCATCAATTGCTACAACTGATGGCTCCTCGAGGACGATACCTTGATCTTTAACGTAGATTAACATATTTGCTGTACCGAGATCGATACCTACTAATTTTGAAAACATAAAAAACCTCCAATATAATTTTTGTCTAAACAATTATAACATATTTACTATAATTTAAATTGTACGCTATCCTTTGTATATTACCGCTAGAATAAAATTAGTACTTAAATAAGCTAATGCTAAAGATAAAAGCAAATGTAAAAGTAACGCACGTGTATGATATGGTCTTCTTAATATCTTGGCATAATCTAAACCTTCTAAGGCTAGAAAGCTTAAAACCAGAAATATTAAATAGAAGATCAATACAACAATTGGTAATGGACTATTTAGTCCCAAAGATTCTATCCCCAGCATCGCCAAGACCTGGTGCGATATAACCTTGTTCATTTAAAACAGGGTCTTTCGCAGCTAAGTAAATATCCACATCTGGATGTTTTTCTAAGACTGCATCAATACCTTCTTGAACTCCAACAATACAAACTAGTTTAATATGTTTTGCACCTTCACGTTTTAATACGTCAATTGCCATAACTGCTGATCCACCTGTAGCTAACATTGGATCTAATACCATAACAATTGCGTCTGATAAATCAGGTACTTTTAAGAAATATTCAACCGGATTTAGTGTTTCTTCATCACGGTACATTCCAACATGTCCAACTTTTGCTGTTGGGATTAAACCTCTAATACCATCAACCATTCCAAGACCAGCTCTTAAGATTGGTGCTAAAACGATATCTTTAGAAATTACTGACGTAGTCATAGTTTCCATTGGTGTGTTAATCTCAACTTCAGTTAAAGGTAGATCGCGTGTAATTTCATATGCCATTAAACCTGCGACTTCATCTAAAACTTGGTTAAAGTCCTTTGTGCTTGTTTCTTCTTTTCTTAAAGTAGTTAATTTATGTGTAATTAACGGGTGATTGATTACTGTTACCATATTTTATTCTCCTCCTAGTTTGTTGGGAATTTATCTGTTAATTCCCTAACGCTTACTCTTACTTCATTTAATACTTCTTCATTACCAATATTTTTCAAAGTCTTACTAATTAATAGTCCAACTTTTTCAAAATCTCCTTCTTTAAATCCTCTAGTTGTCATAGCTGGTGTACCCACACGAATACCACTTGTTTTCATTGGTGCTTCTTTATCATAAGGTACCATGTTCTTATTACAAGTAATTGATACTGAGTCTAAAGCTACTTCAGCTTCATGACCATTAACACCAATTGTAGATAAGACATCAACTAAAACTAAATGATTATCAGTTCCGCCTGATACGATTCTAAATCCTTCTTTTTCAAGCGTTGCTGCTAATATCTTAGCATTTTTTACCACTTGTTCTTGATAAACTTTAAATGATGGTTGTAAAGCTTCTTGGAAACAAATTGCTTTCGCTGCAATAACGTGCTCTAATGGACCACCTTGAGTACCTGGGAATAATGATGAATCTAATTTACGAGCATGTTCTTTTTTACAAAGAATAATTCCACCACGAGGTCCTCTTAGTGTCTTATGCGTAGTTGATGTAACAAAGTCAGCATAAGGAACTGGATCTGGATGAAGTCCTGCTGCAACTAAACCAGCGATATGTGCCATATCTACCATTAAATAAGCGCCTACTTTATCAGCAATTTCTTTAAACTTTTTAAAGTCGATAAACTTAGCGTATGCTGAAGCACCAGCAACAATCATTTTTGGCTTAATTTCTAAAGCTTTCTCTAATACTAAGTCATAGTCAATCATTTCAGTCGCTGGATCAACATTATATGAAACAAAGTTAAATAATTTTCCTGAGAAATTTAAGTTATGTCCATGAGTTAAGTGACCACCAGCACTTAAATCCATACCAAGTACTGTATCGCCAGTTTCTAGAACTGATAGGTAAACTGCCATATTTGCTTGTGATCCCGAGTGCGGTTGCACGTTAGCATGTTCAGCATTATAAATTTCTTTTAAACGATCAATTGCTAATTGTTCAATTTGATCAATTATTTCACATCCGCCATAGTAACGACGGTTTGGATAGCCCTCAGCATATTTGTTCGTTAAGATTGAACCTGTAGCTTCTAGTACTTGATCAGAAACAAAGTTTTCCGATGCTATTAACTCAATATTATTTGCTTGTCTTAAAGCTTCTTCTTCAATTAAATCAAAAATTGTATTATCTCTCATTCGCTTCAACTCCCTTTATTTTGTCTATTCTTTGTATATGACGTTCATCATTTGAGAAATCAGTTTCTAAAAAGTTATCAATCATTTTAAATAAATCTTCTTCACTTGAAATTCTTGGTCCTAAAACTAAAACATTAGAGTCATTATGCTCTCTAGTCGTTTTAGCGACTTCTGGATCATAAACTAATGCTGCACGTGCACCATTAACTTTATTGGCAACAATTGATGCGCCAATACCAGATCCACACATTACAATCCCAACCGTATCATCATTTTCAACAACTGACTTAACTGCTGGATACACGAAATCAGGATAATCAACTGCACCTTCTTCAAATGGTCCAAAATCCTCTACTTCATAACCTTTATTCTCTAAATAAGCTTTTGCTTTTGCCTTAAACTCAAATGCTGCATGATCACTACCCATTGCAATTTTCTTCATACTATTCATCCTCCTCTAATTCATTTAAAGATATTTTACCTTGACGTAAAATCTTCATTTCACTACTCGTAAGATCAACAATCGTTGATGCCTCATAACCAGCTGCATCTTCCATATATACACCATTAATCTTACCAGCAAAAATTTCATAAACTTCGCTCGCTAACATTGTAGTTGGCTCATTACTTAAATTAGCACTTGTCAGAAAGATTGGGCTATCCAATTTTTCAACTAAACTAATTAGTAAATCATCATTAACAATTCTAACTGCGACAGTTTCGCTATCCAGTTCAATATTACTATTATCTTTTAGTGATAAAATCAGCGTTAGGGCACCAGGTAGGTGCTTCTCTGCAAGTTTGATATCACGAATAGTCATAACAGTATATCTTTGCATCATTTCTAAACTTGAAACCATAATTGGAAAGAGTTTATCTTTGGGACGATTTTTAGCTTCAACTAATTTACTTTTAGCTAACTTACTATTAGCTAGTGCTAGTAAGCCCATAACAGTATCAGTCCTAAAGGCAATGACACCATCATTATTCAAAACTTCAATCATTTCATCCAAATCAGATGCAGTATATTGCTTGGTATTCATTGACTCATTCCTTTCTTTCACTATTAACTATTATACAATATTTATGACTATATTTGCTAAAACTCATGTGAAAAGATGAATTACAAATAAAAGCCCCTATTACTAGAATAGAGGCCAAATAAACTTATTTACTACGAATCGATTTAAACATTTTTGATAATTTAATTGTATTTCCATAGTGTAATGTTCCTGCACGGTAGATCTTAGCTGCTAAGACAATTAAAAGTGCCGCTCCAAGAATATTAGTAATAACACCTAAAACTAATTGCCATGTTGTTAATCCATACATTACATATTGTGTAAATAGGAAGAACGGTGAGAAAATAGGCACATAAGATAATACCATCATTACCGGTGAGTTGAGTAAATCACTACCCATTACTGACATATTAACCATAAAGATTATTATTATAATAATCATTAATGGAGTAATTACGACGTTAGCATCTTCTGGCTTAGTTGCAAATGATGAGAATCCTGCAAATAAGAATAAAATTGAGAAGAACCCTGTTACAAACAAGAATAGTGCTAATAATAGAACATCATAAGGGACATCGCCAATCATACTTAAAGCAAAGCTTAAAGCCGTTGGACTCATAAATACTTTAATTGAAATAAAGCCTGATAGAAGTACTGCAACTAATAGGACGATACAAGATAATCCAATAGCAAATACTTTCCCAGCAACTAATTCCGATGCCTTAGCTGAAGTGATTAATAACTCCATTGCCTTACTTGTTTTCTCAGAAATAACTGATGATGAAACAATTCCACCAAACATTACAACTGTCATATATAAGAACATGTTATAAATATAAACAAAACCAAAGCCGATAACTCCATCTTCACCTAAGTTAAGTGTTTCAATATTCAATACTGAAGATTGAATTTTTAAGATTTCTTCAACCGGTAAGCCACTTTCGGCTAATAGATGATTTTGATATATAGTAGATAAAACTGTGTCTAAAGTTCCATAGTCACCAGAAATTGAAGTTGATGCGACAACTTTAACAATATCATCATAACCTTTTACATTTAGACCAGTAAAGTCTTCTTCTAAGACAACTTCGCTTAATTTTTCTTCTGATTCAACATATTCAATCTTATACATACCTGTTGCTTCAATTTGCTCAATGTATCCTTTAAGATCATCGCTTGTATAAACTAGAATTAATTCTGGATCAAAATCAATTTCACCATCTGGAATTTCTCCTGGTACTTCACCCATAATATTTCCTTCTAAATCATTAATTGAATTTGAAAGGAAGAATCCACCAACTGCAATACCTAAAACTAGAATTAAACCAGTGATTAAGAAAGCTTTTGTTTTAACTTGACGTAAAAATTCGTATTTAAAAATTGTTATAAATCTTTTCATTAGTTAAAGTCCTTTCCATATTCAATGAATATTTCTTCAAGCGTTGGCTCAACAATGCGATAACCATTAATATCAACTAATTTATTAGAAATATCTTTAGCTAGTGCAAAGATATCACTTAAGCCAACAACTTTAACTGTAACTGATTCATTATTAACATGATCAATCGCAATTTCTGGAATCATTTTTAATTGTGTTTGTAAGTTTTCTAAATTATCAGCAAAGAAAGAAATACGCTCTTTTGGATAATTTGCTTTAATATCTCTTAAATCACCTGATAGAACAATCTCTCCAGCATTTAGAATTGCGATATCATCACAAAACTCTTCAACTGATGCCATTTGGTGACTTGAGAATAAGACAACTTTACCTTGATTGATTTGTTCACGAACGATTGTTTTTAATAATTCACTGTTTACTGGGTCTAATCCTGAGAAAGGCTCATCAAGAATTAGAACTTCTGGTTCATGCATTAATGCAATAGCAACCTGAATCTTTTGCTGATTACCTTTTGAAAGTGAGTCAGCTTTTTTATTTGCATATGGTGTTAATTCCATACGATCAAGCCAATAGTCAGCGCGCTCTTTCGCTACTTTACTTGGAACTCCCTTTAACATTGCAAAGTAAACCATTTGCTCTTTTAATGTTGATTTTGGATAAACACCACGTTCTTCTGGTAGGTATCCAATTTCATTTGCCTCAACATTGTGAGTAACTGTACCTTCATCAAAGTTAAAGACTTCCATAATTCCTCTAATCATTGTTGTTTTACCAGAACCATTACGGCCAAGTAAACCCATTGCTCTTCCACCTGTAACTGTTAAATTAATCCCTTTTAATACATGGTGGTTTCCATAAGATTTATGAATGTTTTTTAATTCTAGTTTCATAATTACCTCTTCCTATATAAATATAAAGATCATGCGGTCCAAATTAGCATAATCCTTGAAATGCTTAATCTGTGCTTCTGGGTAATAATTTAAAATTTCATTTGATAGTGTTTCTTTTTGATCATAGCCCATTTCAAAACCTAATATCCCTGGATTTTTTAAAACTGGTTTCGACTCTTCTAAGACCTGACGATAAAAATCTAAACCATCTTCGCCACCAAAAAGGGCAAGATGTGGTTCAAAGTCATAAACTGATGCTTGTAACTGCTCATTATTTAGAATATAGGGCGGATTACAAATAATTACATCAAACTTATCACCATTAGCAATATATTTTTGTAACATATCGCCTTGCGAAATTTCTACCTCCGCTTTTAGCTTATCCGCATTTTCAGATACAACTTCTAAGGCTTCCTTAGAGATATCTGATAGTGAGACCGTTAGTTCCGGTTCTTCTAGCTTTAAACTAATTCCGATTGCGCCTGATCCACATGCTAAATCAAGTAGATCTAAATCGAAAGTATCAAAGTAAGATTCTACTTCTAAGATTGTATTTAAGACTAACTGTTCTGTCTCTGGTCTTGGTATTAAGACATCATCATTTACCTTAAACTTACGACCATAAAACCATGAATAGCCAAGTACATGTGCAAGTGGTTCTGAGTCTAATAGTCGTTTAATTCCAGCTTGAAACTCAGTATCTATTTCCTGGGAAATGAAGTTGTCTAAGTTTGCATATAAGTCTAAATCATATTTCTCTAATAGTTCGCGCATATAATAGCCTGCATCTGAGTGATCAAATACAGCTAATAGTTGCTTATCAGCAGCTTGCATTACTTGAGCATAAGTTCTCACTCCATGTTACCTGCTAATTTTTCTTTTTGTTCAAAGGCTAATAGTTCATCAATAATTTGATCAAGTCTTCCTTCAACAATTCGATCTAACTGATTAATTGTTAAACCGATACGGTGGTCGGTAACACGGTTTTGTGGATAGTTGTATGTTCTAATTTTTTCCGATCTATCCCCAGTTCCGATTTTACTCTTACGAATATCACCAGATTTTTCATCTTCAATTCTTTGCATTTCTTCCGCAACACGTGCACGAATTAATTTCATTGCAGTAGCACGGTTTTCATGTTGTGAACGACCATCTTGACAGTTTACTTGAATGTTTGTTGGTTTATGAACAATTCTAACTGCCGAGTCTGTCGTGTTAACGTGCTGTCCACCAGCACCAGTTGCACGGTGTGTTGAAATTTCTAAGTCATTCTCATCTAAGTGGAATTCACTTTCTTCAATTTCTGGTAAGACTAAAACCGTTGCTGTTGAAGTATGAACTCGGCCTTGTGTTTCAGTTTTTGGAACACGTTGAACACGGTGTGCTCCTGATTCAAATTTTAAATG
>JAAYHR010000046.1 GCA_012735275.1 Erysipelothrix sp. | reverse complement strand
GGACACTTTATAGATACTTCAAATAAGAAAGATACACTAAGAAGAATTTCTCACCCTTATATAAGTTAAAAAGAATGACCATAAGATCATTCTAATATATTACACCCACAACTATTTGACACTAACGGCTCATGGGTTGGTGAAAAATAAAAAGAATGATCATAATAAAAATGAACATTCTAAAAATTTACAATTGGATACCTTTAAGTTAATTATTACAAATATTTTTACTATTTAATTAATTTGGCAATAGTGGTGAACCCTTTTTTAACTTTTGTTACTCTACTATATTCTAATATCGCATTTACTAAATCATCAGGATCACTAAAGAATTTCTTTATTGATTTTGTATTATTTGGTTTACTAATCTTAAGAACTGTTTTAGTATATTCCTTTGCGTTAATATTCTTTTTTTTACGATTTTTAAATTTATCATAATGGTCTAAAGCAATAATATATAAGATTTCTATCTCAGGACTTGTAACACAATTAATGACTTCGACTTTGTTCACGTACGCTTAACTAAACTTGAAATCTAAGTTTTTCTTCTTCTTTGAGTCCAAAATTCTATATACTTTAACTCTCTCATGTTGAACGTTTAAATAGGACGATTCAAATTCATAAGCACTTCTAATATGTAAAGGTTCATAAGTTTCGATGTCATCACGGTTGTATACTAATTTATTAGCGTCTAATAAGATGTCGATTATAGCAACTTCACTTGTTCCTTCACATAAAATGAAAATACTGATGTTATTCGACATTCTAATTATCCCTTCTATTCCTAATTTCATTAATAATTGATTTAACAACACTCCTTTGAAGTTCTGTTTGTGGAGCACTAGTGACTGATAGACTATTAGATATATATGCTTCACTTTTTTTAAGATCATTTCTTTTAGTTACATCACTGAAGTTGACTAATTTATTAAGTTGATAGTTATCTCCTTTTACTAGAACATAGATTGAGTCATTACGCTTAATATAATCTAGTAACTCAGAATAATGACTTGAGAATACTAGGATTGCACCAAATGGATTCGTTTGCTTAGAGTAGAATAATTTGAGAAGGTCTATTATTATTGCATTATTGAGATTGGTTTCTATCTCATCTATGTATAACATCCCACCACTTAGCAAAGTAGTTTTAACAAATACCATCATATTTAATGCTCTACGTGTACCGGAAGATAGTATATTTGAAAGTGTATTATCGTCAACTGTTAAAGTTTCCAAATCAGTAGTTTTCCTAAAATTGAAAAGAAACTTACCACCATCTACTTCTTTTTGAGAAAGGATCTCATAGAAGGATCTAAATATTTAGCGTAGTCTTCGTCTATATAACCAAGTAAGAATTTATTTTGATCTAGTAAAGATGTAGCATCAAAAACTCGCTTATTCTTGTCTAGTAAAGCGGGTTGATTAGCTTTTATGAAATAATTAAATATACTTAAATCATTAGATACGACAAAGCCTTCATCCTCCCATTTAGATTTACTAGTAATAAAATCATTATTAGTGAATGAAAACATTTTATTTTTACTTAGGTTTTTAAAACTTTTTTCCATATTAGTTCTTCCTTGATTTCGTAATGATTTTTTTGATCGATGTTATTATTTAATTCAAGTACACTAGATATTTTAAATATTTCTTTATTAGTTGCGATATAGCTTGTCAAGGTAATTTTACTACTTAGAAGACTATTGTGAACTGAGCTTGACCGATTTAACCAAGTGTTACTTAGTGAATTTCCAGAAGATTGAAGTTCATTAGCCAAAGAAAATAATTTTAATGCTGTGGTTTTACCGGATGAATTTACTCCTATTAGAGAAATAATAGGTGAGAAAAAATATTAGACTCTCCGACTTCGTGTAAGAAAATTTTGTCCTTTTCGTAAACGTTATTCATTGAAGTATAATTTATTTCAAATTTTTCGTCTTCAAAGATTTTAATACCTTCGACTCATTTCTGAGAATTTTCATTGTGTGCATAAAATTGCCTCCTCTTTTGAGTATTACAACAGTTTATCTGTAGGAGTACCAATCAAATATATCGTTTTTATGCAAAAAACTGTATAATAACGATTTACGCGTGATTATACAGATTTTTCATTTAACTTTAAATAGAAAACGATCCACCTTATCAAGCAACTTATTAAATTGCTTAAAGACAATATCTTGTGATAGTAGATAAGCTAGTAGTGCAGATATACCCGCTAAAAGCAGGAGCTGAAGATTATCATTTAAATCTAAGAGCATAAAGGAAACAACCCCAATTACATATGTATGTAAGATATAAACTGGTAAGGAGTGTTTACCAAGCTTTGAGATAAATGATTGTTTATGCGGTGTAAACTTAATAAATACCGCAACAAAGGCAAAGCCAATAAGATAGATTATCGCCCCAAAGAATATTGAAATAAAGATGTTCTCAGAAAAGAATGAGAATGAGCGATCAGCCCATAAGAACTCAGTTGGATAATTAGTATAGAAAGTAAAGAAGTAATTAAAGACTAGGGTTAGTAGAATAATTAATCCAGCTCCAAGATAAGGAACCTTTCTAATTCGATCGAGTCCAGCACGATTAAATAGATAACCACCAATAAAGTATGGTGAGAAAACTAAGAAACGTGATAGCGATAGAAAGATATTAAACTCAGAGAATAATCTTGAGAATAAACCAATAACTAAGACTACTGCAAAGATGTTCTTAATCTTCAATAAGTCAGGTAGTAATAATTTCCATAAGAATAAGGCTAAGATAAACCATAAAGCCCATCCTGGATTTAAGAAAGAAAAAGCCACTGGACTATCTAATGGAATTTCAATAAAGCGCATTGAGACAACTTGAATGAAGTTCCAAATTGAGTTAAAGAGTAGAAAGGGGATAAACAACTTTCTAAATGCAGTATCTCGTCCTTTGGAAATATTCTTCGATAAGTATCCGGTAATAAAGATATAGACTGGCATATGAAACATATAAATAAAGTTATAAACATATGCACTTAAGCCTGAGTTAATTCTGACTAGTTCTAAGGCGTGGCCAAAGACAACGAAGAAGACGAGAATCCCTCGAATATTATCGAGTTGATAGTCGCGCTCTTTCACTTGTCGATCTCTAATAGTTCATATATTTTTCTAATTACGCTATTATCGTTATTTGATCCAATGACATAGTCAGCAACTGCTTTAACTTGCTCAGTGGCATCTTCCATGGCAAATCCAATTTTTGCCGTTGATAACATTTGAATATCATTATTGAAGTCACCAAATGCGATCGCATTATCTGCGCTATGGCCTAATAGTTCAGCTAAAGATTCTAGTGCATTACCTTTATTAGTATTTGGTGGAATAGCATCAATCCATTTTTCACCAGCTCTAACGACCGTATGATTTTCTTTTAAGTAATTCATTTGTTTTGAATGATAGTTCTGATCAGTTTCATTATGACTGTGGACAGAAATCGAAACGAACTCACCATCTAATTCACTTAAGTCATCGACTATATCAAAACTTGGATAGTATTCTCTGATAAAATCTAAATCTTGATCTTCTGCGTAAGGTTGTACATATGATTTATGTGCAGTCGCACATGCGATTGTTGTATTTGATAATGCTTGAAATTCTTTTATGATGCGAGTAAAGTCTTCTCGTAAGAAAGCATTAACTTTAATAATCTCACCATCGTGTAAAATTACGGCCCCATTATCGGAAACTACATATAAATTATCATTATGATAATTTAACTTCTCATAGATTGAGTGAGCACTTCTACCGCTGGCCGCCACAAAAGTAATGTCCATTGCTTTTAAAGTCTCAACCATTTCTATAAAGTTATGTGGTAGTTCATCCTTATCATTTATTAGTGTCCCATCAATATCTGAAAAGACTATTTTAATTTCTTCTTTTTTCATAATCAGCCTCCACCATAATTCTAGCATATCCCAACTATTATAACTGATTAAATGTATTGAATATCAAGCAAATTGATTAAAATGATATAATTATGACATGGAGGGATGTATGAATAAATTAAAAGTAATCTTTCATGTTAGTGAAACAGAGCGGCTCAAGAATGCTTATGCCAATATTAATAATATGTTGAAAGTTGAGAATGATTATGCAATTTCACTTTTACTAAATGGTCAGGCTGCAAGCTTAGTCACTGATAGTCCAGAACTAGTTGAACTTGCAGAAAAGAATATTGATTTAATCGTATGTCAAAATTCTCTAAATGCACATGCGATTGAGCATGATGCCATACTTTTTGGTATAAGAGTTACTCCAGTTGGAGTGATTGAACTTATATCAAAGCAAAATGCAGGCTATGCATATATTAAACCATAAGGAGGTTGTTTTATGATTATTACTAAAAGAGGCGAGCAAATTGGTGAAATTACTGATTTAGCTCAAGTAGGTCAAGCAGCATTAGATTTTGAAGTTACTAACTTAGACAATAAGCAAGTTACACTCAAAGATTACGCTGGTAAAAAAGTTTTAGTTTCAGTCTTCCCAGATATTAATACGAGTGTTTGTGATACACAAACTCGTCACTTCTTTGAAGAGGCAAGCAAACATGAAGACTTAACAATTGTAAACTTATCAAATAATACGGTTGAGGAGTTAGCAAACTGGTGTGCAACAGCTGGTATTGAAGTTGATATGTTAAGTGATGCTAATCATTCATTTGCAGATGCTTATGGCTTATTAATTTCTGGTGTAGATTTACTAGAAAGATCAGTCTTCGTTATTGATCGTGATGGTCAATTAGTTTATAAAGAAGTCTTATCAGAAATAACTGATGAACCTGATTATGATGCAGTCTTAGCAGCGGCAGACGCGCTAAACTAGATAAAAGGGGCTGTAACGAAATAGATGATTTATAACATCTAAGAAGTTACAGCTTCTTTTTTCATGCAGTTTAATAATGAATTGTATTATTAAACTAATAAGTAGCTAATTACCTTATATCAAGGCATTATGAAAAGAACTTTATCAATTTGTGGATATCTTTAAATTTAATGTCTATTCTTT
>JAAYHR010000045.1 GCA_012735275.1 Erysipelothrix sp. | reverse complement strand
TGATTCGTAGTCAAGCACTCTATCCAGTTGAGCTATGGGCGCGTTATTACGCACGCTCTTTTCGGCGCCTTAATATAATAACAAATATTAATTGAAATTGCAACATCAATCGTGCTTTTCTTTTTTTTATTGCTGAAAGCCCCTGTTTCTCACGTTATATAGGGTTATTAGTCCACTTATAATAAATATAACGGCTGCAAGTATGAAAGGCAGCTGCTTAGAAATCGCATAACCTTGTCCCGCAATGACCGCACCAATAATCATACCTAATGATTTAAGTGAGTTAATTTTCCCAACCGCAGTATTTTGATCCGTTGAATGATCAGTAACGATTTTTTGGATTAAAGGAATATAAGATGCATGGATTGTAAAGTAGATTATATTAATCGCTAAGAATAAGACTGGAACATTGATTGAAATAAGCGCAATAATTAAAATTGCTACAACCATATATATATAAGCTAAAGATTTTGAGATATCTGTCTTCTTAATTAACCAGATAGTTAGTGTCGAGTTTGCGATAAATGCTAAGACACCCGTAATTGCTTTAATTACCCCATTAACACTTGGTGCAAAGTTAAAGAAATCTGCCATATAATAATTAAAGGTTTGATCATATAATACTGAAGCTACTGAAGCCAAGATTGATACGATAAAGATATTTCTTAAAAAGACACTTGAATCAACACCTGTTTTCTTAAAGGTATTGAAAGGATTAATTTTTGCTAAAGTTAATTTTTCATTATTAGCTGTGATTTCATTCTCAGCTACAAAGAAGTAAACATAGATAACTGCTAAGACTAAACCAGAGAATTGGAAATAGAATGCCGCTCTAATTGAATAGTCACCAATGAGACCACCAAGTAGGTATCCGATTGTTCCTGCAACAATTTGCATCGTTGAGTTATTAACCATGGCTGGACCCTTTTCTTCATCACTTGTATTATTAACTATATAGACAAGTTGAGAAACGTATAATCCTCCAACAAAGAACCCACCTAATAATCTTGCAAACATAATTGAACTTGCTGTTGTTGAAAAGCCAAACATTAATTGTGCAACACCGTAGAAGAATAAAGAAACCATTGTTAATTTAATTGATCCGTATTTTTCACATAATTTCGCCCACATTGGCGAGAATAAGAAGTTGGTTATAGCCATACCTGCAAATGCCCATCCAAACATTGCATCCCCTAAACCTAACTCTTTAATAAACCTAGGTGTTACCGGATGTGCTATGTTAGCAAAGACTGCAAACAAGACTGTAACAACTAACCATCGCTTCATGGATATTTTTTTCATATTATCACCATAGCCATAATAACACATTTTAAAAATAGGACTAGCATTTTAAATTTATTTATTGTATAATATCTTCTGTAGCAAGAAAGAATGCTTATTAAACAAAAGTTAATTTTGGGCTTGTATTTAAAATTAACCTGTTGTATAATGAATAAGCGCCAAGAGAGACAGAAGCATTTGGTTCCTTAGCCAAGCTGGTAAGGCAACAGACTGCAACTCTGTGACCGTCGGTTCAAATCCGACAGGAACCTCCAAAAAATATATGGGGTCGTGGCGGAATCGGTAGACGCATTGGACTTAAAATCCAATGAGTGTAAGCTCGTGGGGGTTCAAGTCCCCCCGACCCCACCATTTATTTAATCAACCTGAAAAGGTTTTTTTTTACCAAAATGGGGATATGGCGGAACTGGTAGACGCATTGGACTCAAAATCCAATGAACTTTGTTCGTGAGGGTTCAAGTCCCTCTATCCCTACCAAAAACTATTTTTCCCTTATTCCAAAAGGGATGCGTAGAATTACAAAATTACGTAGCAAATTCTACAATTATTACCTAGAAGGACAATCGTCCTTCTTTTCTTTTACCCAAAATAAAAAATCACTGTAATAGTGATTTAAGTTGATCGTTTAATATGAAATATTTTAAAGCCAGTAAAGGTTAAGGCCCCAACTATCATAATGAAATAATAAGAGAAGAACCTCCAAATAAGTAATACTGATGATACAAGCATTGTATCTAAGCCCATTGACTCAAATAGTCCTCCAAAGAGTAGAGCAAAGAGTCCTTCAGTTAAACCTGCTGCTCCCGGTACAATAAAAAAGACGTCAATTAAGTCAATACAAGCCATTAATGTCATCGATGGCAGCAACATTTTAAATGTTGCTCCTGGAACTACTGTGTAGATAACAATAAAGGGGAAAGTAAAGTGCATTAAGTTTCGAATAATATTTAAAGTTAGTACAATTGCACCTAACTTCTTAGAGTTTTTAAACTTAACTGTCTCAGTTTCAAAGATTTCAATTTGACGATCTAAGTTAGCGATCGCATTTTCTGGATTTTTGATGATTCTTAATTTTACTCCAACTGTAAAGATTAACTTAGATATAAAATTATATACCCATTTAAATCTAACTAAGGCCCATAGTCCAACAAAGATACCAATTGAAACGACAAAACCAGCTAAGATAAACGGTAGTAAGTTTGAATGATGATCCCAAAAGTAATCTTTACCAAATACTAATAAGAGAAATACTGTAATCGAGAGTGATCCCTGATAAGTCATAAAATCAAACCATAAGATTGATGATGACTCACTACCAGAAATCCCCTGCTTAGTATTAATATAGAGTAAGGAGAACTGACCACCAGTCGCTCCCGGACTAACTCCATTAAAGAATGAAGTTGAAATTGCATTTACAAAACCTTGATGATATTTATAATTTGGTTTAATTGAACGGATGATTAGTGTTAAGATAACCCCCATTGTATATTGATGTGTTAAAACCCAAAAAGCAAATAGTAAATAATAGATTGGGTTTACAGCAAAGACTGCACTAATTACTGACTGCCAATCGCCACGCATGGTAAAATACAAGGCACCAATTGATAAAGATAATATCAACACCACATTTACAAATGGATTTTTAAAAAAATTAATTATTTTTTTCATTTGATTCCTTTCCGATTTACGTCTAGTTACTATTTTACTCCATCAACATACTATTGTCTAATACATTTATGTTATAATTCATATATGAAAACAATAAATAAAATGAAAATAAACATAGAATATGTTGATAGTTTCTTAGCTAAGCACGGATATTTAGTTAAGTGTTTAAACGGTTGTAGTGATTGCTGTTACGACTATTTTTATGCTTCACTACCTGAGTTCTTTATGAGCTTACAAGCCCTAAGTGAGATGCCTTATAATTTAGACTACTTTTACAATAAGTCGCTTAAAACCGAAGCCTACTTTAAAAAGTATTTAAATAATGAACTCGATCGTTTATCATTTAAAGCCCCTTTCTTACTGGCTAATCAGGTCGTTGATTTTTCTGAAGGAGAATACATTAATTATCCAAAACTTCCGGCCTGTATCTTTCTAACTAATGGTCGCTGTTCCATCTATAAGTATCGACCTAATACTTGTCGGAAGTACGGAACAACTGTTACTTGTGAGTATATTCAAAATAATGATTATCAAGAGGATGATTTTACTAACTATCACCTTTATCCATTATATGAGAATACAAGAATGTTAGATCAAGCTAATGTTAAACCAACAGCTTATCCGCTCTGGTACTATTATAGTCAGTTTTTGAAACCTGAATTTAGATCTTATGTTTTCTCTAAATTAAATGATTTAGTTATTGATTAACACCAAAGAAAAAGATACGAATGATCGTATCTTTTTTCTCTAAAAAATGTGAACGTAGGAGTTAACTGACAATAATATGAGACACATTTTTTATTGGAGTATATACATAGTATAAAGCGCTTTCAATAGTTTGTCAAGTAAATCCAGTCACTTAGGACTGGATTGTTTTTTATTTAGCTTTTACTTTTATCCATAGGTTTGAGATTGCTTGTCTTAGCGCTTCATTATGACTAAATGTTTCATCATTCTCACCATCAAGGCGTGGTGTATAAGCGACATTCTCATAGAATAAACCATCTTCGCCAGCTAGTTCATCATAGACATCTGATACTGGTGAAGAATAACCTACCTCTTCAGAGTTCATCATAGCAATATCATAGTCAAGCATAAAGTTCATCCATTCATGAGCTAATTCAATCTCACGCGCATCTTTTGGAATAACCATGGCATCAACCCAGATATTAGTCCCTTCATTTGGCATAAAGAAACCTAAGTCTTCATTCTCACTCATAATATATGCAGCGTCACCGGAGTACATAACTGCCATCGCTTTATTAGCATCGAGCATTGATTCAATTACAGTATCTAAGACAAAGACTGGATCCATTGTTTCTGAGAAGTCACTTAACCAGTTATAAGCTTGATCAATCTCATCAAGATTGTCAGTATTCATTGAGAAACCTAATGCTTTAAGAGCAATCATAAAGGCATCGCGTTCTGAATCATAGAAGTAGATATCATTAACATAATCCTTATTCTTAAAGATTGACCAACCTTCATCCTCTAATTGACTCTCACTTACACGCATTTTATCATAGACAATTCCGACTGACCCAAAGAAGTATGGAACCGAGTATTCATTGTTAGGATCATAGTCTGAATTTCTTAAATCACTTTTAACATACTCTAAGTTTTGAATCATTGAAGAATCAATTTTTTGTAAGTAATCTTCTTCGATTAAACGATCAATCATGTAGTCTGAAGGAATTAGAATATCATATGAGTTTCCTGCCATTAACTTAGTATACATTTGCTCATTTGATTCAAACTCTTCTGTAATAACACGAACATTGAAGGCATCTTCAAACTCGTAGATTGTATTCTCATCAATGTACTCAGATGGCATAAAGACACGCAGGACTTTCTTATCAGTTTGACCACCATTAAGACAGCCTGTTAGAAGGATTAAAATAATAAATAAACTAAGAATTTTTCGCATATTTATTTACTCCTTTCTTTTTCGAGATTAGCATTGCTATATTGTATAAAACTAAACCTAAGAAAATAACGAGGACAAAAAGTGTCGACAGTGCATTAACAGATGGATTAGTTCTTCTACCCATTGTTGAAACTAAAATTGAGACGTTTTTAAAACCATTACCTGTGACAAAGTAAGAGATAATATAATCATCAAATGACATGGTAAAGGCAATTAGTGCCCCCGCAATTATACTTGGTTTTAACTGTGGTAGGATTACTTTTATTAAGGCTTGAAATGGTGTTGCTCCAAGGTCCATCGCTGCTTCAACTAAGTTTTCATCTAGTGATCTAATTTTTGGTAAGATCGATAGTATTACATAAGGAATACAGAAGATAATATGAGCTAAGAGAACAGTCACAAAGCCTTTTGGAAGCCCAATTGCTGTAAAGAGTAACATTAGTCCAATCGCGGTAACGATCTCTGGATTAAGCATTGGTAGATCAGAAATGTTTAGGACGATCGCACGAATAATCTTACGTGATTTTGATAGTCCAATTGCTGTAATAACACCAATGATAACTGAGACGATTGTTGCGATAACTGCGATAACTAGTGTATTTGCGACAGCTTCCATCATTTGACGGCCAGCGAATAGTTTGGCATACCATTTTAATGAAAAGCCGCCCCAGACGCTTAGTGATCTTTTCTCATTGAATGAGAAAATCATCATTGTAATAATTGGAATGTATAAGAAAAGTAAGGTAATTCCAATCCATATTTTTGAGATTATATGTTTTCTTGCTTTCATTATAGTACTCCTTTGACCGATCCGTCTTTATCACTATCAACTTTACGCGTAAAGTAAATTGAGATTAAAACAAGTATCGCTAAGATTAGTGAGATTGCTGATCCAAAGTTCCAATCTCCACTGGTAATAAATTTCTCTTCTATTAAGTTACCTATCAATAATGATTTTCCACCACCGAGTAATTTCGGGATAAAGAATGTTGAAATTGATGGTAAGAATACCATCGTAATACCAGCAACAACTCCTGGCATTGATAATGGTAAGACAATTTTCTTAAAGGTCTCAAAGCGATTAGCTCCAAGATCATAAGCAGCTTCAACTAATGAGTTATCTAGTTTTGCTAAAACAGTATAGATCGGTAGAATCATAAATGGTAGGAAGTTATATACCATACCAATTAAGACCGCAATATTTGTATTCATAATCTTTAATGGTGCGATATTAAAGATTGCTAAAAACTGATTTAATAGTCCTTTATCATTTAGGATTCCAATCCATGCATAAGTTCTAATTAACATGTTAATCCATTGTGGTGCTGTAACAACTAAAATAACTAAAGCTTGTGACGATACTTTTAACTTTGAGATAGCTAGTGCTGTTGGATAACCAATTAAGACACATAAGATTGTTGTTGAGGACGCCATAATAAATGATCGAACTAAAACCTTGATAAAGTCTTCATTAAAGAAACTAACGAAGTTATCGAGAGTAAATTGGATTGAGTTTACTGAGTTACCTTGTTTAGTAAATGCATATAATACAATTAGTAACATTGGCACTAAGATAAAGAGTGAAATCCATACCATGTATGGATAGACTAGTTGGCGAAAGGATTTCATTTAGTAGCCCCCATATTTACTCATAACGTGGATATCTTCTTTATCAATTGTTAGACCAACTTCTTTATCAATTGGAAAACTCTTGATTGTATGAATAATATAATCACGTTCTGCTGTTTTAACATTAATTTCATTATGAACACCTTTGAAGATTACTGATGTAACTACTCCTTGAATCATACCTTTATCTAAGTCAACGATTTCAAAGTCTTCTGGTCTAATCACAACTTCGACAGCTTCATCAGTGTTAAATCCAAAGTCGATACATTCAAATACTTTACCATCAATCGAAACTTTAAAGTCTTCTAACATGATTGCTTCAACAATATTGGAATCACCAATGAATTCAGCAACAAAACGGTTTTGTGGTTCATTGTAGATGTCGATCGGACTCCCAATTTGTTGGATATCACCATTGTTTAAAACAACGATTTCATCTGACATAGTTAGTGCTTCTTCTTGATCATGTGTTACATATAGGAATGTAATTCCAACTTCTTTTTGAATTTTCTTTAACTCTAATTGCATTTCTTTTCTTAAGCGTAAATCTAGTGCTCCTAATGGCTCATCTAATAGAAGAACTTTTGGCTCATTAATAAGCGCACGAGCAATAGCGATTCTTTGTTGTTGTCCTCCTGATAGCGTTGAGATTTCACGTTCTTCGAATCCTGATAATCCAACTAGGCGGAGCATTTCTTTTACTTTTGTAACAATATTAGCTTTAGATTCTTTTTTTATCGTTAAACCAAAGGCAACATTATCAAAAACATTCATATGTGGAAATAAAGCATACTTTTGGAAGACGGTATTAATCTCTCTTAAGTATGGTGCTTTATTAGTTATATCTTGAGAATCAAAATATACTGAGCCTTCGTCTGCTTCAACAAAGCCACCTAATATTCTTAACAAGGTCGTTTTACCTGACCCTGATGGTCCTAAAAGTGTGACAAATGCGTTTTCTTCAACCGCAAGGTTAATTGACTTTAAGATAAGTTGACCATCATATTCCTTTACAATATTTTCAAATCTAATTAATTCTTTCGACATAAAATTACCTCCCTAAAATATCGGTGGATTTACAACCCACATTACTTTCGCTACTGTATTCTTTCTATTTAATAAAGTATGAACTTCATCACCTAATAGATAAAAAGTTTCACCAGTCTTAACTTTCTTTACTTCATCTTTAAAAACTAGTTCAATTTCACCTTTAAGGACATAGCCAAATTCTTCACCATCAAAAGGTTCAATTTCCATTGATGATGATTGTGGATTAATTTCAATAATTATTGGCTCCATCATATTTTTTTGTGAGTTTGGAACAATCCAATTAATCGTATAATCATTTTGTTCATCGACAAAAAAATCTTCTTCCTTAAATACTTTTTGTACTGGTTTTTCAAGTTTGAAGAAATCTGTGAAGGATATACCTAAAGCTTCAAGTATATCGGATAGCGTTGATACTGATGGTGATGTTAAATCACGTTCAACTTGCGATAGAAATCCTTTAGTTAATTCTGACCTTGACGCTAACTCTTCTAAAGTTAAATCATTTTTCAAACGTAAATCTTTTAATCTATTTCCGATGTCCATAATAACCCCCTGTTGTATTTATTAAACTTTTTGTTTTAAATAGCGAACTTTTAAATTATACTAGACAATTAGCCTTTTAGCAAGACTTTAGATAAATAAAAAAGGAACTAGTTTATGTGCTAGCTCCAATCTATTAAATTATTATTATTTTACTTCTTCAACTTTAGTTTTTGGTAAGACTAAGTTTAAGATAATTCCGATTAATCCTGCTAATGACATACCTTCTAATGTGAATAGACCAGGCACTTGTAGAACTGCTCCACCAAGACCTAAGACTAACATTGTTGATGCGATAATTAAGTTTCTTTGTTCATTGAAGTTAACTTGATTATCAATTAGAATTCTTAATCCGTTTGATCCAATTACTCCGAATAGAATGATTGACATTCCACCTAGAACTGATGCTGGAATTGATGAGATTAATGCTGCAAATGGTGCAACGAATGATAAGATAATTGCGATTAATGCCGCTCCCATAATTACCCAAATTGAACCTACTTTTGTCATTCCGATAACTCCAGTGTTTTCACCGTATGTTGTATTTGCTGGTCCACCGATTAATGCTGAAACTGCTGTCGCAACTCCGTCTCCCATTAATGTTTTATCTAAACCTGGATCAGTTAGGAAGTCTTGTCCAACAATTTCAGATAAAACTGTATGGTCTCCAATATGTTCTGAGATTGTTACAAATGCTACTGGAACAATTGATAAGGCAATATCTGATAATTGGAATGTCCATGTATCAAAGTTTCCAACTTTAAATGGGAACATGAATGCTGGTACTTGGAAGAATCCATTTTCCATTGATGCTGCGATTGGAGCTAAGTCAACAATTTGTAGTGCAATTGCTGCTAAGTAGCCAGCGATAATTCCTAATAAGAATGGAATGATTTTTGTAAATCCTTTTCCTTTTAATGTACATAATACTGTAGTTGAGAAAGCAACTAATGCAACTGCGATATGTCTCCAGTCAGCATTTCCGACTAAGCCTGCTTGCGCTACTGCTGTTGGAGCCATTCCGATACCGATAATAATAATCATTGGACCAATTACGATTGGTGGAAGTACTTTAGACAACCACTCTGTTCCAACTACTTTAATTAATAATGATACGACAACATATACTAAACCAACCATTATGATTCCTGATTGCGCACCACTTACATCCCCACCCATTGCCTCTTTTGCTATATTTACTGCTGTTATAAACGCAAATGATGAACCTAAGTAAACTGGTACTTTCATTTTCGTAATCGCAATATAGATTAGCGTTCCAATTCCTGATGCAAATAATGCAACACTAACTGGCATTCCTGTTAAAATTGGTACTAAAACTGTTGCTCCAAACATAGCAAATACATGTTGGAATGATAATAAGAACCAAGCTAAAGGAGCTGGTTTTTCGTTAACACCAATAATTAATCTGTTATTCATAAATATCCCTCTTTCTTTTATTGCAGGCCACTAATAGAAAAAGACTCCGTTAAGAGTCCTTAAGGGTTTTGTTACGCCTTATCAACCTCTCTGGATTGACTTAAAGGACCTACTGTTGAATATTATACCACGCATATTAAATTATTCAAGAGCTTTTTGTAATATATGGCTTAATCATTAATTATTGAATTAATTAAATTATCAAAATAATCTATTTGCTCTGCTACTAAATCAAGTTTACTCTCTAAATATTTAACTTTACTATCACTTAGTAATAATTTCAGATACTCACTTAAATTCTTAAGCATTAATCTTAATTGTAAGTTACGCTCACGCATTTGAATAAGATTATAATAAACTAATATTCCATTATTATCTTCCATTAGTAAGTGGGTAATTTCATTTTCAAACTCAAGTATAAAATTTGATAAGACTTCTTCAAAGTCAAACTCTTTAATTAAACTTTCAACTTGAGCTTGTACGACATCACGATTGATTGCCTCATCTTTAATAGTTTTAGTTTCAATACCAGTTTTAGCTTCAGTGAGACCATCTTCAATTAGGGCTGCAAAATCACGAATCAAATTTTTAGTCATTTCTGGATTATTATTGATATAGGTTTTACTCCGGACGATTGATTTTCTAAGTAATCCTTCATCAAGATAAGGTAAATGTTCCAAACTATATTTGCTTATAGTAAAATCCTCAGATTGGTTATCCTCAGTTCTGATAACTTTATTAAGTAATTTAATATTATTAACGATAGATTTTGCTTGTTGATCAAGTATTTTCAGTGCTGCATAAAGTGACTTAGCATAATCATACTCAAGCTTACTCTCATGCTCTAATGCTAACTTATCAAGCTTTGTTAACTGTTTATTGGATTCACTAAGATCCCTGGCAAACTTCTCATACAACTCTCCCGCTTTAAGCTTAATTGATAGTGGAAAATCTAAAAATATTTTAAAGACTTCCCAATCCCATTCAAAATCTAACTTTAACTTTTGGCCTAGAAATTTTGGACGCTTATAGGTAAAACTATCATTCATAAAACTATCTAAGATTGCACTTAAAGAATTGCTTGTTAAGAATTCGATTGATTCTCCGTAGTCTTTAAGTGACGCCTCTAAATTAATCCCTAAATCTTCTTTTTTAATACTATTAACGACAATCTTAGTATCAAGTAGTTGATTACTTAGAAGATCATAAGTAGCAAAGTTTGCTAGAGCTGGATAAGCGCTAAATGATTCAATGAATCTTTGATTAGAAATAAACATATTGTTGTAGATTTTATCTTCAATAAAGTCAAAATATTCAACTTGGGGTAAGTTACGATAGAGTTGAACGAATAAGTACTTGGAAAAGTTTAAGCCTTGATTTGAACCAATTATTTTAGAATTATAATATAAAGAGTTTCTTTGATAGACCATTTCTATAATTGAATAACGATCAGCAAAATCACCGATATGCGATGCTTGCATGTTTAAACTATTATTATAGGGAATACTGCGTTCAATAATGTATGGTTTAAATCCAAAGATATCAGTTAGCTGATTTTCTATTCCATAGTTTGACCTTTTACTATCGGTCTTTAATAAACGATAAAGGATATCTGATGATTGGAGAACGATAGTAGAGTAACCATTATTGATATATTTTTGATTAAACTCTGGTGGTGCTGGATTAAGTCCAATTGCCCTAACATTATCATTATGACTAGCGATATGTAAAGCATAGCCACCTCCGAGTGAGTTGCCTGATAGTGCCGTGATATTATAATTTAAATCATTCTTAAGGTATTTAAACTCAGCTAAGGCCTTTGCGTAATTATCTAATTTCAAGTGAGCAGCTGAGGATAAGTTATAGGCCCAATCATGATCTTGGCCAGTAAACATTGTCGCAAGTGGTCCTTTGGAGCCTTGAAAGATAAGCGCATACTCATTTGTACCCGTCTTATTAATTAGTAGATAGCGTAAATTAATCTCACTAGCATCACGTTTAAAACGCTTGTTTTGATAAGTTGCAATTGTATAGACATCTAAAAAATCAGCCTTTATCTGCTCTTTAACAAGCTTAATCGGATCTTCGTATTTTATATAATCTGACATCGTATACACATAGCTACTCGCTGCCTTAAGTAGCAGTTTATCGGAAAAACTAGTTACCTTAGTCATATTATCACCTATTACAATTATAGCACTATTATTTGCCATATAATTTTTCTAGGTTTACCAAAATAGAAAAAACACGATATATATCGTGTTTCTTAAGCTCTTAGTATTCCCAA
Source organism: Erysipelothrix sp. (assembly GCA_012735275.1). Taxonomy (GTDB): domain Bacteria; phylum Bacillota_I; class Bacilli_A; order Erysipelotrichales; family Erysipelotrichaceae; genus JAAZDN01. The sequence continues at coordinate 30,621 of JAAYHR010000045.1, read as the reverse complement.
GCTGCTTTAAATGCACCGAAGTAGTAATCTTCAAAGATTGCTTTTACTTCTTCTGATTGGAAGTACTCTTTAATTTTTAATAGTTCTTCACGTTTTTCATCACCTTCACGGACAACTAGTACGTTGATTAATTCTTTAGCTGCTGGATTTGCTTCAAAGTCTAATTCTTCAAGGTAAATTGTATCTTCAGATGGTTTTAAACCAAATGATATTGCTAAGTCACCATTGATGACCGCTAAATCAACATCTTCTAATAATGATGGTGTTAGGTCAGATTGTGATGACTTAATTTCTAAATTTTTTGGATTAGAAGTAATATCTAAGACTGATGGTAGGTAACCTTTTGCTGGGTCTACTTCAATTAGGCCTGCTGCTTCTAATAATTTTAGCGCACGTCCACCGTTTGAAATATCATCAGGAATTAAGATTGTCGCTCCTTCAGGAACACTGTCTAAGTTTTCAACTTTTTTCGTGTATAAACCTAATGGGTCAACGATTGTATCACCAAGTACTGTAATTTTGTAGTCAAAGTTTTCAATTTCTTGATTTAAGTATAGGTAGTGTTGGAAAGCGTTAATATCAATATCGCCTGCATTTAGTGCGTTGTTTGGAATTGAGTATTCTGAGTATACTTTTAATTCTAAATCGATTCCATCTGCTTTTAATTTTTCAATTACTGGATCCCAATATTTGTATGGTTCTCCAACTACACCAAGAACAACTTTTTTATTTTCAGTTTCGCCCGTTTCGCCTTCAGTTCCTTTTGAACCACATGCGACTAATAGTGCTATAAATAGAATACTTAAGATTATTTTTTTCATTTTTATTTTCCTCTTTCAATTTTTTTCAAGACTAGATTTCCAATTGCTTGGATTAGATAAACAATAATTAAGATAATGATAATTGCGGCATAGATAACATCTATCCAGTTTCTTCTTAATCCGTAGATTAATGAAACGTCGCCAATTCCACCACCGGCAATCGCTCCTACCATGGCAGTTAGACCTAACAAGTAGACAAGGGTAATTGTCGTAGCTCTAACTAATCCTGGCATCGATTCTTTTAAGTAGACACGATATAGGATTTGCACATTTGATGTTCCCATAGCCTGTGCCGCTTCGATAACACCAGCATCTACTTCTAGTAGTGCAGTTTCAAATTGGCGGGCAAAGAGTGGTGTTGTCGCAATAATTAGTGGAATAATTGAACCTTCTAAACCAATTGTCGTTCCGATTAGAAATCTTGTGAGCGGAAATATTGCTGGTAGCATAATGACAAATGGTAAGGCACGAATAATATTTATCGGAAATGATAGAAGTGTGAAGATTATCTTATTTGGATATAAACCATCTTCTCTAAATAGTATTAATAAGAGTGCGTAGACTAATCCAAAGATAAGTGAGATTGGTCCGGCAATTAATAACATCTGGAGCGTAACGATTGTTTCATGAATAATTACGTCCTTTAGTTCGATGACATTTGGGATTAGATTTGCTAAATTAAATAAAATCATTTACTATCACCCCTTCAATTTTTAAATGGTTGATAGCTGCTTCAATAGCATCTGCTTCACCATCGATGTTTACGACTAATCTTCCGATTGTTTGATCACTAATTACTTCAATGTAGCCTGAGATAATGTTTATTTCAACATTGAACTTTTGACTAATCACTGAGATTAAGGCTTGACTGGCAGAATTATCACCATATACTAATTCTAAATTTTTACCTGAATAGTTAAGTTTTTTAAGTAACTTTCTAACTTCATTAAAGCCATAAGTTTGAAGGGTAAACTCTTTACTCGCTTCTTTTTTGGGATTAACGAAGACATCAACTACACTGCCCATTTCAATAATGTAACCATCTGACATGATCGCTACTCGATCACAAATACGTTTAATTACATCCATTTCATGAGTTATTAGGATAATTGTTAAGTTCATTTGCTTATTCAAATCTTTTAATAAATCTAAGATTGAATTGGTTGACTGGGGATCAAGTGCGCTTGTCGCTTCATCACAGAGTAGTACATCGGGTTCATTAGCTAGGGCCCTAGCTATTGCAACTCGCTGTTTTTGTCCTCCGGATAATTGACTTGGATAAGCATTTACCTTATCACTTAAATCAACTAGACTTAATAGTTCCATTACACGATTCTTAATGAAGTCTTTGCTCTTTCCTTTGAGTGGGAAGGCAATGTTTTCAAATACAGTTCGTGAGGAGAAGAGGTTAAAGTTTTGAAAGATCATTCCAATATTCTTACGTTCTTCATTTAAGTCTTTTTTACTTAATTGCATTAGATCGACGCCTTTATACTCTACTTGTCCCTGATCAGGTTTTTCAAGTAAGTTTAAACATCTTACTAAAGTTGATTTCCCAGCTCCACTTGATCCAATGATTCCAAATATTTCGTTCTTTTCTATATGTAAATCAACATCTCTTACCGCCTTTACGATTCGATCCTGACTTACAAATTGTTTAGACACCCCTGTGAGTTTGTACATCCCTCAACACCTCCTAATAAAAAAAACTCCATCCTATACATATAGGACGAAGTTATCGTGGTACCACCTAAGTTTATGAACATTATATTCACCTCTTCAAGTACGATTTAATAAATTAAAGTTATACTCTAGTAGTTTAACGGGTACAACCGGCATAGCCTACTTAATTTCGGTATGCAACTCATGGGCCATTTTCAATTAATTTTTGTTTATCTATTTTCACCAATCATAGACTCTCTTAGAAACTTTTATTAATTTACTTTTCCAATCACTGTCTTTAACAATAAAATCATTATACATAGCCATGATATAAAAGTCAACACAATCGTTTTAAATAAATATTTAAAGTTTTTTCGAAAAAAAGATAATATCCTAGGATATTATCTAATTGTTATTTTGCTTCACTAATTGGTTGACGTGATACTTCACGTGCAATAATTACTAAACGCTCTTCACTATCATAAGTAATACAAGTTTGAAGTGATAATAAGTTATCATCACGATTTATCGCAACACCTGTATCATACATAGCTTGATGATTGGCGTTATTTACGAAAGTTTCAAACTCACTATCAGTAAAATCTCCTTGCCAATAAGGAACGTTGTTATCATCTTCATAAGTTTCATGATAAATAACATAAGCGACTTCATACTCATAAGTATAGTTCTCATCAGCATACTCAAATGTTTTATACTTATCATAGTTAGCAGGATCTTTTAGTTTGTGTAAATTAGAAAATTTTTTCACTGAGTTTTGAATCCAGTGACCATATAGTGTTTTATTTTGACTAGCATCAGTTTGATCATATGACATAAAGACTGTTCCATAAATCATGTAATCTTTATAGATTGAACGATCTAAGTAATAAGTATTATCATTACCGCGAACGATAACTTCCTCAATATCCAGTGAGGGATAATAAAGATAACCTACCACATCTTCATTAATATTCTTAAGCTTATTAAAAGCGTCAGTTGTCATAAAACTAATATCTTCTTCATCATCTTTACCGATAATTTCATTTATCTCTTCATCAACTAGTTCACTTTTACGCCCATCTTGATATATCAAATAAAGTTGGTATGAAGAAAAGACAATTGCCCCAATGGCAACTATAACAACAATTTTCCGTAAAGTATCTTTAAAAAATTTCATACTATTTTACGCGTGAACGGATAAATGATGGAATTTCATTGTTTTCTAAATCTTCAACTTCAATTTCAATTGCTGTTTCATTGTTAGCTTGTATAACTGTTTTTGGTTTTAATGTTAATTCATTGTTTTGTGTAGTTTCTGGTGAATCAAAGCCTGTCGCAATTACTGTAACGATAATTGCATCGCCAACTGCTTCATTAATCGCAACACCAAAGATAATATCTACTCCGCCACCTGATGCATCAGTAATAAATTCAACTGCTTGCGTAGCTTCAAACATAGAAATAGTTGGTCCACCAGTAATATTTACAATTGCATCTTTAGCACCAATAATTTTTGCTTCTAATAGTGGTGATTGAATTGCTTGTTTCGCTGCGTTGATTGCTTTATCTTCACCTTCAGCCATACCAATTCCAATTAAAGCATTTCCTTTATCTTTCATAGTTGATTCAACGTCAGCAAAGTCAATGTTAATTAAAGCTGGGATTGCTGTTAGGTCAGTAATTGTTTGAACACCTTGACGTAAAACATTATCCGCTTCTCTAAATGATTCAGTAATTGGTACATGGCCAATAACTTCTAATAACTGGTTATTTGAAACAATAATGATTGAGTCAACATGTTGTCTTAAGTTCTCAAGTCCAAGTTCAGCAAAACCGATTGTTTTCTTACCTTCAAAAGTAAATGGAGTTGTTACGATCGCAACTGTTAGTGCTCCAACTTCTTTTGCGATTTTCGCAAATACTGGTGCTGCACCTGTTCCAGTTCCGCCACCCATTCCAGCAGTAATAAAGACCATGTCGGTATCTTTCATAATTTCTCTAATTTCATCTTCGTTTTCTTGAGCTGCTTTATAGCCGATTTCAGGATTATGCCCTGCTCCACGACCATTAGTTAACTCTTTTCCTAAGTTAATTTTGTTTTCAATAGGAGAAGTTTGAAGACTTTGCATATCAGTATTAGCGATATAAAACTCGACACCTTCTAGTCCTTCTTCAACCATTCTATTAACAGCATTAGTACCAGCTCCACCGACACCAAAGACCTTAATTTTAGCTACTTGACTATAATCTAAATTTGACATTATTTTCCTCCTACTTAATTAAATTTAAATAATTCTTTTAATTTGTTTGTCATTGAATCTTCCGATTCATTTCTTTCATATTTCGAATCTTTCTTAACTCGAATTTCATCACTTAAACATGATTGGTTAATACTTTCATTTCCAAGTTTTATTGTATCACGATAGTTATACAATGAGCCTAATAGGGCTACATAGGATGAATCACGTGCTCCAATCACCTCCGGTAAATAAACCTGGACTGGTGTTTTTAAAACATTGGATAATAATTCACTTAAGCCAATAATTCCGGCTCCTTTGCCTGTAATATAGACATCTGTCTCTTTACTCATTAATATTGGATCAATAATTTCATAAACTTCTGAGAATTGCTTTTCTAATATTTTTGTAGCAATATCTTTTAAATAGATATCTTCAATCGCCTTAGTTTCATTTTCACTTGTATATAAGAATACTGGCATTGATTCTAAATTACTAGCATTTAGATATGAATTATTTAAAACTAAATTACTTGCGGCCTCAAAGGATAAATGATGATCCGCTTGTAATACTTCAACAATATCGACAAAGCCTTTTTCAAGTGAGAATGTCGAAACGACGCGACCACCTGAGATTAAGGATAAGTTAATTTGACCTAACTCATAACGAATGTTGAGAATATTCTTAATTTGTGAGGCCTCAAATGCCGCCATCTCATTGGCCATTGCAATTGAATCAAAACAAATATCAATAATTTCTAAACCTGCTTGTTCAACAATATTTAAATAATTAAAAACCGTCGCTTGATCACTTGAATATAAGTTAACATCGACAGCTAAGTTATTAATACCTTTATCAAGCGTTAATTTACTTTTCGATACTCCATCAATAAAGTATTTATAAATAGTCGCATTAACAAGAATTCGATCACTATCTAATTCGCGTGTTGCAACATTATGAATAGTGTCATAGACTAGTTCATGTGTAATCTTTTTATCTTTGACATTAATTGTGATTCGCTTAGAATTGACACTTAATGATTTACTTGGTAAAACAACAATAACTTTTTCAACATTAACGAACATCTTTTTATTAACGACAGCAATCATCGCTTTAATATCATTAATCAAAAGTTCAGGATTAATGATATTGTTTTTATCAATTCCATTTGAAGGATATGTTTCAACATTTAAGATATTCAGACGATTATTATGAAACTCGCCAAGAGTAAATCGAATTTCATATTGTAAAAATTCTATACTTGCATATATTTCTTTCTGAATCACACTCATACCTCCCAAGACTACCTTACTTTATAGTATACTACAATATGCATAACAATTAAAGAATTATTCCCCAATCTTATTTCTAGACTTTGATTAGAAATAGCGCCTTATTCCTATCCTTTTAGACTTATTCACCAATTTTTATGAGCATTTCTGAACTTGTTTAATAATCTAGCAATTATTGGCGCAAATGTGTTATAATCATCTTGCAAAGATAAATTATATATGTTATTATATTCAAGCAGTCTTTGAGAAAGGGGGTTTACGGTATGGCTAATAACAATGCAGTAAATTCAACAAGAAAGCCTTTATTTGGGAATAAACGTTCACACTCACTACGTGCTTCAAGACGTCGTTGGAACATTAATACTCAAAATGCAACTATTATGGTTGATGGCAAACCAACTAAAGTCCGTATATCTGCCCGCGAACTTAAAGCTTTAAAAGCACAAGGTAGAGCATAACAGATAAAGTTGAAATATAAAACACTTCAAATAGAAGTGTTTTTTTATTATATTAATCTTTTGTTTCAATCGTAATGACACTACCAAAATGGACAGTTAAAATTGCATGATCTTTAATGATTGCATTAGAAGTTGTGTAATTATCATTAAAACTTAATTTTCTATGATCAAGTTCATATAAAGTATTCTTTAAAGAAAGCTCACAATCATTTAAGACTATCAGTGATAATACTGGATAGTCTTTTTTTATTTGATGAGTACCAGGACCATAATAAGCTATCTTATTAGTATCCGAGATATAATTAATCGAATACTTGGCAACTAACTTAATATTAGTTAGTAAGTGATCTAGTCGCTGACCTATATCTCCATATAGACAAACTTCTTGATAACCACGTTTAATGACTTCAATAATAGCTGCCTCACTATCGATTTCATTTTTATCAACTGATAAATAGATAACCTCTTTTGAAAACTCTTCAATCAAACTTAATTGCTCTGGACTAACAGAGTCAAAATCACCGATTGATAAATCCATACTTATTCCCTTACTCGCTAATTGATAAGCTCCATAGTCAATACCAACTATAAAGCCATCACTAGTATCAACCGCAAAAGAATGTGGAATAAATAATTTAGCTATCATTTTAGTGAGTTAACTCGCTGAGCAATGTCACCATTAAAGACATAAGAGCCAGCTACTAATACATCAACACCAGCAGCTTTAGCTAACTTACCTGTTTCACCATTAATACCACCATCAATTTCAATTAAGTAAGAATAATCATTGTCTGCTCTTAAGTTCACTAAGTCTTCAACCTTAACTAAGGTTTCTGGCATAAACTTTTGACCACCAAAGCCCGGTTCAACTGACATAATTAAAACTAGATCTAAATCAGCTAAGACTTCACTAATCGCTGTTACAGGCGTGCCTGGTTTAATTGAAATTCCAACCTTAACATCTCTGGACTTAATATAAGTAATTAACTCTTTCGCAGCTGCGATATCCGCTACAGCTTCAATGTGGAAAGTAATTTGATCGGCTCCAGCATCAATAAACCATTCAGAAAACTTACGAGGCTCTTCAACCATTATATGGACATCACAAAACAAATCAGAAACCTTTTTAATGTTTTCAAGAATAATTGGTCCATAAGAAATGTTTGGAACAAAGTGTCCATCCATAACATCAAAGTGAATCCAATCTGATGATTTATTAACTTCAAGCATTTGCTCACTAAACTTAGTAAAATCTAAAGATAAAACTGAAGGTGCAATTTTAACCATATTAATACCTCTTTCTAGTATCGTCAATTTCATTATAATGTTTTAAATAATTGTTATAGCGTTTTCTTGGTATCTCATTATTCTCAACTGCTTTAGTAACAGCACAACCTGGCTCATTAATGTGATAGCAGTCGCGAAAGCGACAGCCTTCGGAAAATTTTTTAAACTCTAACATTGAATCACGTAAATCTTCTTTGGAAAGTACTGTTAAATCTATTTTAGAGAAACCGGGAGTATCTGCCACCCAACCGGTACCAATTGGCATAAACTCAACATGACGCGTTGTATGCTTACCACGGCCCAAGGCTTTTGAAGTTTCTTGTGTTCTAATTTCAAACTCAGGATTAATTCGATTAAGTAAAGTTGACTTACCAGCACCTGATTGACCACTTAATACTGTAAACTTATTGGCAACCAAGGCTTCAATTTCACTTGTATCATAAGCCTTTCCTGATCTAATAACTTGATAACCACTTTTTATATAATCATTGATATCTTCATTAACTGGATCACTTGGATCAATTAAATCATCTTTCGTAACAATAATAATTGGATCGATATTATGATAAGCAGCCATTACTAGCATTTGATCAACAAGTGATACAGAAAAGTCTGGATCAACAGCTGACATGACAATCAACATTTGATCGACGTTAGCAATTGGAGGACGATTCAAGTCATTAAGGCGCTCTTTAATTTCAACAATTACATGTTTACCCTCACGCACTTCAATCGTGACTATATCACCAGCCCGTGGTGATTGGATAATTCGCATCTTTCCACTCGCAATCGTTTTAACAATTTCTTGATTTTCTAATAATACTTCATATTGATTAGAAATCAGTTTAATTATTCTTCCTTGCATTATTCATTACCTCTAGATGTATCTTCTTTACCTTTATCAGCCGTCTTATCATCAGCTTCTTCTTCACCTTTATTTGCCGGTGGTGTCTCATTTGGTTTTTCTTCAGGTTTTGGATCTGGTTCAACTGGGATTTCTTTTGAGTAGTAGTAAAGGACAATGACATTACTCTCATTTTGAACATAGAATGAACCTTTGGCTGGACTTGAGTATTCAACAATATTAATCTTCTCACCTGCTACAAGTGAGCCATTACCATCAGTGATAGCTTCAAGTCTTACCGTTGCCCCTAAGCTTTCTAAGAGCGCTTTGGCACCATTGATATCTAAGCCATAGATTGAATCTGGTATCGTAAACTCTGGTGCTTTAACAACAACAAATTGGACTTCACTGACTGTATTAGGGTTAAGTTTTTCACCAGCGGTAATACTTTGTGAAATAATAGTTCCCATTGATTTTGAAATGTCTGACACATATTCAATTCTAATTCTAATTGAAGTATTTGCTAACTCCTCACGAACAGAATCAATATTCTTTCCAACATAGTTTTCAAAGGTAATATATTTACCATCGGAAATAACTAGATTAATACTTGAGCCTTCTTCAATTAGTTCTTTGGCTTTTGGATCTTGCGAAACGATTTTATTTAATTCGATTTCTTCATCTAACTCACGACTAATATCGCCAACGACAAAGCCAAGTTCTTCCAGGGCCGCTCGCGCCTCTTCAATGGTTAGATTAACTATATCTGGTACTTCAATCTCGACTGGTATTTCTGTACGTGGCCAAACTAGAATTGCAATAATTGATATTACCAAAATACTAGCTAGGGCAATAATTAAGTTTTTCTTTTTGGCGTTTTGCTTTTTCTTTTTATCGTTTTCTAAAGCATCAATTGATGAGATAACTTTAGTTGTATCATGTGATCCTGATGAGATGATATCAGCTAGGACAGCTTCATCTTTACGCTCTTCACTTAAGACACTATCTAAGTCCGCTAACATATCCGCAGCTGAAGCAAAGCGCAACTCACGATTTTTGTAAGTAGCCTTAATAATATTATTCTCAACTGATTGTGGAATCATTGGATTAGTATCTCTAACCTTTGGTAGTGGATCATTAATATGTTGCATAGCAATTTGAATTGCTGTATCACCTTTATACGGCACACTACCAGTTAATAGTTCATAGAAGACAATGCCTAAAGCATAGATGTCACTTTGATAAGTTGCGGTTTCACCACGTGCTAACTCAGGTGCTAAGTAGTGAACAGAGCCCATTACCATTTCTTTTTGCGTTAGGTGTAAAGCATTTTGGGCTAAAGCAATTCCAAAGTCAGTAATAATTACTGAACCATCTGATTTTAATAGTATGTTTTGTGGTTTGATATCGCGGTGGATAATATTACTACGGTGTGCCTCAACGATTGCTGAGGTTAATTGGCGCATAATATATACGGCTTCCTCGATATATAGTCAACCACGTTCAACTACTAATTCTTTTAGTGTTTGGCCTTCGACATATTCCATAACAATATATTGACGAGAATCATATTCGCCAATATCAAAAATCTCAATTATATTGGGGTGATCTAATTTTGAGACTGCGACAGCTTCATGCTTAAATCTTAAAAGTGAAACAGCATCATTTGATAGTTCATTTCTTAAGATTTTTATCGCAACTTCACGTTCTAAAAGAATATCGTAAGCTAAATAGACATCAGCCATTCCCCCTTGGCCAATAATTTTCTCTATTTTATACCTTTTAGCTATTAATATTCCTTTATTCATTACTATATTCTCCTCGCTCAGCTACAATCACAGTGATATTATCATATCCGCCAGCATTGTTTGCCATATTTATTAATTTACTTAAAATACTTTCTAGCGCATCAGCTTCCTTTAGGGTATCTTTAATTGCTTCTGCTGCAACATAACCTGATAAACCATCACTACATAAAAGTAGTTTGTCATAGTTATTAATTTCTAATATATCAATCTTTAGTGAATGGGCTACTCCCAAAGCATTTGTTAAAATATTTCTTTGGGGATGGTTATCTACTTCTTCACTTGATATTTGACCATTTTGTAAAAGATCATTAACTAATGAATGATCGGTTGTTACTTGTCTTAACTCATTATCTTTTAATGTATAAGCACGTGAATCACCAACATTAACAACTAATGTATGTTCACTTAAGAATAATGCTCCAACAAGTGTTGTTCCCATACCTGAGTATTCTTCACTCTCTAATGTTTTTGCGAATAAATCGTCATTAGCTAGGCGAATAACTTTTTCAAGATATAGTTTTGCACTAACCGCGGAACTGAAGGCTTCGGTATTTGAAAAGGCATGACCAACAAATTTAATCACACTTAAACTGGCGACATCACCTGCTTTTGATCCACCGATCCCATCGCACACTAAAGCTAGAACATCATTATCTTTGTTTTTTACAATAAGATAGTTGTCCTGATTAGTTGATCTGATGAGACCAATATCACTTTTTCCTGCAATATACATATTTTACCTCTCTGCTTGGGCTCTTAATTGTCCACAAGCTGCCTCAATATCATCACCATGTTTTGCTCTTAGCGTTGCCTTAACATTTAATTTCATTAACATATCGTAGAATTTTAATGATTCTAAATCTGAAGTTGACTTAAAGTCAGCCTCATCGACTGAGTTATAAGGAATTAAGTTAACATAGGCATTTCGACCTTTAACAATTTCCGCTAACTCTTTTGCACACTCATGCGTATCATTTACCCCTTTTAATAAAATGTACTCTAAAGTAATCCGACGATTAGACTTATTACTATAGTAATCTAATGACGCAAGTAATTCACTTAAAGGATATACCTTATTAATTGGCATAATTTTATTTCTTAACTCATCATTTGGAGCATGGAGTGAAATCGCTAAATTATATTGGTAGTTTCCATCCGCAAACTCACGAATCTTTGGAGCAAGTCCACATGTTGAAACCGTAATACGACGCGCACCGATTTCTAAACCATGATCATCATTAACAATGTTCATAAAGTTAATCGCATTATCATAGTTATCAAATGGTTCACCGATACCCATAATTACGATATTACGCACACGATCATTTCTTTCATCTAAATGTTTTTGAACATATAAAATTTGCTTAACCATTTCACCGGTTGTTAGTCCACGTTTTTTCTTGAGTAAACCTGAAGCACAGAACTTACAGCCCATAGCACACCCAACTTGTGAAGTTACACAAACACTTTTACCATAATCATTGTTCATTAAAACTGTTTCGATTAAATGACCATCACTTAATTCAAATAAATATTTGATTGTTCCATCTGATGATTCTTGTTTATCTTTTAATGTTAACTCACTCATGTCAAATTCTGATTTTAAGACATCACGAAAATCACGAGCTAAATCACTCATTTCATCAAAGGAGTTAACACGTTTTTTATATAGCCAAGCATATAGTTGCTTAGCTCTAAATTTCTTCATATTTTTTTCTTCTAAATATTTTTCTAAATCTTTTAAATTATATCCATATATATCTTTCATATGATCACCACTTCACTCTCTATTTTACTTAATTACTCACATTAATTCAATTTTTTTAAGACTGCTAAGTAAAAACTATCACTCTGGTGTTCATAACCAAATATAGTCTCTTCACTTACTAACTCAAAGTTTGGATTTAAGCGCAATATTCTTGCGACTTGATTTTCATTTTCCTTCTTATTTAAAGTACAAGTTGAATAAATTAAATTTCCACCTACCTTTAACATTGGTAGTGCTGAATTAATAATTTCTTCTTGTAGTTTAACAATTGAGTCAATATCTTCAGGCTTGGTATTAATCTTAATTTCTGCTTTGCCGCGCATTACTCCAAAGCCAGTACAAGGTACATCTAATAACACATGATCATAATCATTAACTTCTAAAATCTCTTCTAAGAAACGCGCATCATGATTGTAGACAGAGATTGATGATAGATCTAAACGAGCCAAACTATTTCTAATTAAGTTAGATCTTGATTCATATAACTCGACTGCATCAATATGACCTTTATCATGTCTTAAACTTGCGATATGCGTTGCTTTTGTACCTGGTGCTGAACAAGCATCTAATACTTTATCAGTATCAATAAAAGTAACAGCATGTGCAACTAATTGACTTGCAGCATCTTGTACTGAAACTAAACCATCTTTAAAGTAGTCAGTTTGAAAAATATTACCTTCATAATAGATTTCCTCAGGTGCAAGACTGCCCGCTTTAAAATTACTATCTAATGCTAGTAGTTGATCACGTGAAATTTTATGCGGATTAACTCTTAGTGTTAAGGTATTACGAGTTAGATTATACTTAAGAATTTCCTTAGTACGGTCTAAACCATAATGAGCATTCCATAAGTTAGTTAACCATAGTGGATTTGAGTACTTAATTGATAATTGCGTTATATCATCTTCATCAAATTTAAGAGGTCCTTGACGAATAAATTCGTTTAAGACAGCATTAACTAATTTAGTATATTTTTTCTTCTTAATTTTCTTTGATATTTCAACAATATTATTAACAACTGCATAGTCAGGTTTATCTGAATATATAATCATATATATTCCTAAGTCTAAGAGTGATGAAATTTGTTGACTAAGTTTGGTCTTAGTAAAACGACGCCAGTTTTCTCTAACTAAGTAATAGTTACGGAGCGTTCCATAAACCAGCTCGGTAATTAGGGCTGGGTTATAAGAGTCATCTAACTCTTTAATCATTAAACTAGCAAAGGCAGCCTTATATCTAGTTTGGTATATTATTTCATAAGCTTTTTTTACATTTTCCATTATTCTATCTCCATTGGATTAACATCCACTAATATTTGTATACTTGATAACTTCTTAACGATTTCATTATGTATTTTTGTATACTCTTCAATCATTGTTTCGAGGTTTTTCCCTCTAATTATAAATTGGCGTCTTTCAAAACGATTAATTTTTAATAAACTACTTGGTCCAAGTAGATCAAATGACGCTTGCTCTAACATTGCTTTTAAGACTTGAGTTTTCTCATCTAATAGTTCTTCATTCATACCTGATAAGACAATCTTAATTAGGTAAGAATATGGTGGATAATTTGCTAAATGACGATATTGCATTTCATTATTAAAGAAACGAATATATTCATCCTCACAAGCTAAGACAATGGCATAGTGTTTAGCATCAAATGATTGGACGATTAACTCACTAGCTAAGTCACCACGACCACCACGGCCGGATACCTGATTAATTAAGTTAAAGGTATCTTCACTTGAGCGATAAGAATTACGCGCTAACATAGCATCAGCATTTAAGACTGAAACTAAAGTTACCCGATGAAAGTCCAAGCCTTTCGCAATCATTTGCGTCCCAAGTAAAATATCACCCTTGTTTTCAAACTCTTTTAATAAGCGTTCATGACTACCCTTTTTACCAACTTGATCACTATCCATTCTGACAATATGGGCGTAAGGGAAGAACTTAATTAACTCTTGTTCAACCTTTTGCGTTCCAAATCCTGAGTAATCAAATCTTTGGTGGCCACAATCATCACAAGTGACTGGTAACTTTTCAATTAAGCCACACATATGACATATTAAACTTGCATCATCACGGTGATAGGACATTGAGATATCACAGTTTTTACACATCTTGACTTCAAAGCAGTTCTTACAAGTAAAGACTGGGGCATAACCACGACGATTTAGTAAGATAACAATTTGCTGTTTCTTATCTAAGCGATCTTGGATTGCTTCAAGTAAGGGTTTAGTTAAGATATTTGAACCCCCAGCATAAAGCGTTTTTTGTGTATCAATAATCTTATAAGGGATTACTTGGTTCTTAGCGATTTTTTTAGAAAGATTAAGTAAGTGATAAATACCACGGTGGGCTCTAGCATATGATTCTAAGGCCGGTGTCGCACTGGCTAATAAGACTTTCGCATTATGATTACGAGCACGCTCAATCGCTATATCACGAGCATGATAGCGCGGTGATGAAGCTTGCTTATAAGATTTATCATGTTCCTCATCTAAGATAATTAAACCAATGTTTTCAAATGGCATAAAGATGGCAGAACGAGTTCCAACTACCAACTTAACTTTTTTCTCATTAACTCTTTGATATTGTTCATACTTCTCTTGATCATTTAAATGCGAATGATAGATCGCAACTGTATCTCCAAAACGACTTTTAACTGAGTTAATCATTTGTGGGGTCAGTGATATTTCTGGAACTAAAATTAGAACATCCTTACCTTCTTTAATTTTCTTCTCAGCTAACTGTAAGTAAATCTCAGTTTTACCCGCACCGGTTACACCATGGAGTAAGTAAGTTAAATGATTGGTTGCTAAAAACTCATCATAGACTGACTTTTGATCAACAGTTAGCGTTAAATGCTGATGGATTGGTAATTCTTCGGCTTCATAACGGACTTCTTTTAAAGTTCTTACAATTATGCCCTTAGCTTCTAAACGCGCTAAAAGACCTGGAAACTCCTTATGAAATTCGGTTAATGAAACTTCAGACTTACTATTAATAAAATCAAAACCACGCGCTTGTAGTTTTGTTAACTTTTGATCGTGTTTGATTGTCGAAAGATATACTTGCATTTTGGCATCTTTACTAGAATAATTTGGTTTAAGTTTTGATGGCAGCATAGCTGAATAGCAATTAATTAGCGGAGAGATTGTTTGCTTTTGCATAAACTTACCTAAGGCTAATAACTCCTGATTTAATATTACATACTCATCTAATAAACCCTTTATTTCCAAGATTTTAAAGCCATTTACTTCTTCATATTCTTCAAGTGTTAACTCTGATTTTTCCACACTTAAAACAATACCAACAATATCACGGTTTGCGAAATTAACTAAGACACGCATACCAACTGCGACATTATCAGCTTCTGTATAATATGAGAAGGTCTTATCAACTTGATAAGCACCATATTGAATTAAAACTTCAGCAATAAACATCTTTCACCTCTTTGACTATTATACCTTAAAAATGACGCTAAAAAAAAGATAGTCATTGACTATCTAATTTTATCAGCATCACTTGGATTAATAACTATCGTTGTTTTAGTTGGAACGGTTGGTAATTGTTTCGTTTTCATTAACATTTTGAAATGATCATTAGCAAAGATATTATTTACTAACTTGTGACCATTATATTCACAGGTAATGATTCCACTAACTGGATAAGTTACATCAAGATTAAATTCTTTACTTAACCTACGTGT
Organism: Erysipelothrix sp.; assembly: GCA_012735275.1. Lineage (GTDB taxonomy): Bacteria > Bacillota_I > Bacilli_A > Erysipelotrichales > Erysipelotrichaceae > JAAZDN01. Next base: position 14,730 of record JAAYHR010000045.1, on the reverse strand, counting down.
TTGACGATTATTTCGATTAGCCATCATTTCACTGTGGTGTTGACCTTTTCGATTACCCTCACGTTTACCATGATGACGACCTGAGTATTCTTCATAGTCTTCATTATAGAAACTCATGTAGCAAGCCGAAGAGCCAATATTAGATAAGTAAGTAACATTTACGGAAATTGTTCCAAGAACTTGTGACTCATCTTCAACGATATCTAGATTAGAATAACTATTCGAACTTGATCCTAAACCAGTCTCTGCTGGGAAGATACCATTCATAGAGTAGTCATAAAATGCAATTTGCGTTTTAAAGTCTGATATATCATAATCAACAGTATTTGATACAACCGGAAGATTAAGTTCATTTTCAACAATATCATAAGTTGTGAACTCTGATAATTCATAAGCAAAGACGACGCCACCAGCAATCATTAAACTGATACCAAGACTAAATATTATTATGAACTTCTTCATCTTTTTTTCCTCCTACTAGTTTGATTAAAAATACGTTAAATGAGAATAACATTAATAAGAATCCAGCTCCAATTAGTACTAAACCAACTGAGCCATAACCTGAAAATGTTGCGAATACTAAATATACATAAGCAATTGTAGAAAGTACATTAATAACAATTGCTGGAATTAATACTAGTAACAGACAAGCTTTAAAGATATAAGTAATTACTGTAAATAATGAGCGATCAATGCCACGTTTGCGCTTTGGTGATTCATTAATTATTTTATCTGTGACTGATTTATATGCGCGACTTGTTTCATTCTCTTGTTTAAAAGCAAAACTTTCTTCTTTACTAGATGATCTTGACTCTGCGCTTGCAGGTCTTTTAGTCTCAGCTGCTGGTTTAAAAGTTTCTTTTTTTTCTTCCTTTTGATTATCAAAACTATCATGTTTACCTAAGATACGCTCTTGAGCAAACCAGTATAAAACAATAAAAGCAATTGATAGCGAGATAATAACATCAACAATTGAAATAATGAATCTAATTATCGAAGTTATAAAGTATGGTCTAAAGTAGAACATACGACCAATTGATGATAAGAAACTTGAGGTAATTGATGAAAAGATTGTAAGTAATAATAAGACAATCGTAAATTCAATAATAAGACCAATAATCTGGCTGGCTGATAGTTTCATTAACTGACTAACAATCGAGTTAATAAAGTTTAAGATTGTGTTTAAGATTGATTTACTTTTTGTTTCAAAATTACTAAATGTTCGATCACGCGCATCAATTTTATAAGCTGATAGTAAATCATCAACCAAATCATTTAAGTCTCCAAAGTCAGCAATTGCTTCTTCTTCACTAACCCCTTCTAAGACTTTCATATCAATATGTTGTAAGTACTCAGATACGATTTCATCGATTTCATCATTTTGTAAGATACTTAACTCACTGCGTAGGTAAGCTTCAAATTTTAGTTTATTCACTGACAATGTCCTCCTTTATAAATTGATTGACACTTGTTACAAATGTTTCCCACTCTTTAAGTAGAGCAGCTGTATATTCCATTCCAGGACCCGATAGACGATAATACTTTCTTGGTGGTCCTTCATTAGATTCTCTTAAATAAGTATCAAAATACTTTTCATTAGTTAATCTTCTTAAGAGTGGATAGATAGTCCCCTCATTGACGGTTATAACTTTGTTGACTTCATTAACTAACTGATAGCCATACATATCTTGTTTCTTGATTGTTAGTAAAACAACTAGTTCTAACACGCCTCTTTTGAATTGAGTATTCATAAGCGCCTCCTCAACTACTATACTACACCCACTACTGTACACTGTCAAGTACTAAAAGTAAAATAGTACTAAAAAAGATACACTAGCGTGTATCTTCCGAAACTTTAATATTTAATTTACTTAACTCAGTAAAGAATGATGGAAATGATTTATTAACCGCTTCTGCATTTTCTATAACTAAGTCATACTCAAGACATGTGGCTAAGATCGATAATGCCATAGCAATCCGATGATCATTATGACTATCAACACTAGCTACATAATTAAACTTGGCTAAGGGATAAACAATCATCTCATTATCCATTACCAAAATTTTAGCGCCAAACTTCTTCAGTTCAGTCTCCATCGCCCCAACGCGATCAGATTCTTTAATTCTTAAACGCTCAATATTAATAAATCTAGTTTCACTGGTTGCAAATAAAGCTAAAACAAATAAGATAGGACCTAAATCTGGAATATCATTTAAATCAACCAGTCCGCCTTTAATCGTAGTTTTGTAAACTGAAACAGAATTATCATCATAAGTAAACTTGGCTCCTAAGGCTTCTAGGATTGGAAATATTTGCTTATCACCTTGCATCGAATTAAAGTTTAAATTTTTAATTTTTAAATCATTATTAATGATGCCTAAGACAGTAAAGAAGGCAGCTTGGGAGAAATCACCTTCAGCCATTAAAGCCTTTCCAATATAAGTTTGATTAGCTGATACTAAGTATTGATTATTAGCTAATTTAACTTCAAGTCCAAACTCCTCCATAATAGCTAAGGTCATATCAACATAAGGTTTTGATGCCAACTCACTCGTTAAAACTATTTTACTATCAAATTCCATCAGTGAAAGCGTAAATAATAATCCAGTAATAAACTGCGATGAAATATTACCTAGGATATGATACTCACTTTGCTTTGGAAAGCCTTTAACAAGTAGTGTATTCTCATCAAGATAAGTAAACTTATCCTTACCATATAGATCAAGATAAACATCAAGTGGTCTAGCTAACAAATCTTTACTAGCAATAAAGATAACCTCATCATATAAATAAGTTGCGAGTGGAATTAAAAAGCGTAAGGTTGATCCTGATTCATGGGCATTGATCACAATCTTTTTCTGCTTATCAACAATTATTGGTGTGACCATAAGCTTGCGATCATCATAAGTAATATTAGCCCCTAAAACATTTAATCCTTCCAGCGTTCTAATAATATCGTCATTTAAATCAACATTAGTAATTATTGACTTGGAATTTGCTAAAGCCGCGGCAATCAGGGCCCTATGAACATATGACTTAGAAGCAATAATCTCAACCACACCCATAGCTTGTGACTTAGAAATTTTAATCTTCATTTGTCTTATCCAAGTGCAAGATCATCGCATGAATTGCTTCAAGGTAGCCATTAATACCTAGATTTGTGATTGATTTAAAACAAGCTGATCGAATAAAATTAACTTTACGAAAGTCTTCTCGATTATCAACATCAGAGATATGTACTTCAATCGTTGGTTTTGAAACAGCCAAGAGTGCATCGTATATCGCAATTGAAGTATGGGTATAGGCTGCCGGATTAATAATATAACCGTCATATTTTAAATAGTTATCTTGAATGATCGTGACAATCTCACCTTCATAGTTTGATTGAAGCATATCTAGCTCAATATTATTTTCTAGGGCAAAATCACTTACCATTTTTTCTAAATCAGCATATGTACTAGTTCCATAAATCGCTTGATCACGAATACCTAGCATATTAATATTTGGTCCGTTAATAATTAGTATCTTCATTGCTCACCTCAATAATCTTTTCTAATGTAATTGCTAATGATTGATTGTTGTCGACAATCACATCAGCTGCTTTTTGATAAATATCTTTACGCTCATAATAGAGCTTTTCTAACTGTTCTATTGATGAATTAAGTGGACGATCACTCGAATACTTTAAATTTGCTAGTGATCGATCTAACAGAAATAATCTTCCATTCATTCTTAAGTAATCAAGATTAGCTGGATCTAAGACTGAACCACCACCAGTGGCGATAATAACTGAATGTAATTTAGATAAATCAAGAATTACTTCTTTTTCTAACTGACGAAAATAAGTTTCACCATACTTAGCAAAAATCGTCGCAATTTCCATTTCTGCCCTTTTCTCTATTTCTTGATCAACATCATAAAACTTTAAATTTAAAGTTTCAGCCAAGATAGTTCCAAGACTGGTCTTACCTGATGTCGGCATACCAATTAAGACAATATTTTCCTTATCCTTAATAACTTGATGATAAGTATCTGCAATAATGTTTTGATCATAATTTTTATCAAAGAAATATTCGGCTGCAAAAACTGCTTGTGCCACTAACATTAATAAGCCACCATAAGCCTTAATATTTAATGCCTTAGCTTGACTAATCAAGAGACTATTAAGTGGATTGTAGATAACATCAATGACAGTTTCAAGATGCTTAAAAACACTAAGATCAAGTAATGATTGATCAGTATTGGGATAGACACCAATTGGACTGGTATTGATAATAATATTAGATGAACTTACAGGTTCAAGATTTGTATAATTAACTGGCGTTGTTCGGCCAATCATTTGAATTTTTGATGGTGCATATTTAATTAGACTTGCTTTAATTGATTCTGCGGTTGCGCCTGTTCCTAAGATAAGCACTTGCTTATCTTTTATTTCAACCTGATTATATTTTAAGGCAAAATCAAATCCAGCCGTATCAGTATTATAGCCAATTAAATAACCATCTTTATTAACTACTGTATTGACGACACCAAGCTCTTTAGCTGAGGAATGTAGTTCATCTAAATAAGGAATAACTGCTTCCTTATAAGGTATCGTTACATTAATCGCTTTAAAGTTTCGCATAAGCATAAACTCATCAAATTCACTGGCATCTAAATCAAATATTTCATAATCATAACCTAAGTAATTATGAATAATTGGCGAGAAACTATAACCTATATTATATCCAACTAAACCGATCATTTTTTATCACCTATTTGATACATATAACCATAGCGAATACAGTACATATCTAAGATCGTCAGAGCTATCAATGCATCAACGACAATTGGTATGCGCGTAAATATCGATGAATCATGACGACCCTTAGTACTTAAACTTACAGCCGTCTTTAAATCTTTCTTAATTGTTGTCAGTGGAAGATTAATTGAAGGGGTTGGCTTAACGATTGAGTTAATAATAACTGGCATACCTGTCGCCATACCGCCAATGATTCCACCCATGTGATTTGATTTGGTTTTTACTTGATCTTGATCTAAGTAATACTCATCACGAATTTGACTGCCACTAAGCTTTGCTAAATCAAAACCACTACCAAATGAAACACCTTTAATCGCGGGTATCGTCATAATATTATAAGCAAGATTTGCATCTAACTTATTAAAGTGTGGCTCACCTAAGCCGGCTTCTAAGCCAACAATTTTTGATTCTAAGATTGCTCCAAGTGAATCATCTTCCGCTTTAACATTATTAATAATATCAAATACTGTTCTTTGAAAATCTGTAGCTATAACCGGAATTAAGTTTTCTTTAATGGCTTGGATATCTTCTTCAATATTAGCGGAGAAGTTAGTATCTGATTGGTCCTTAACTGTTTTAATACGGGTAATAATTGAAATACCTTTATCTGATAAGATCCCTTTAGCAATTGAACCAGCGATCGTTAAAAGTGCGGTTAAACGACCAGAAAAGATGCCTCCACCACGATAATCATTAAAGCCTTGATAGTGCATATGAGCTGGATAATCCGCATGCATCGGTCTAAAAACATCCTTTAAGTGATCATAGGCTTTTGAGTTAACATTCTTGTTCTCAAGGGTAATCATTAAAGGGGCACCGGTGGTATAACCATTAAAGTAGCCTGAAGTAATTTTAAACTCGTCAGCTTCATGGCGACTAGTTTCACTTTTTAACTTGGGACGACGTGAAGATAGATCAGCTTTTATTTGTTCTAAGTCGAGCTTTATTCCCGGGGCAATACCATTAATAGTTAAGGCCATTAAATCACCGTGTGATTCGCCATAAATATTTACTTGAAATACCTTACCTAGTGTATGCATTATAGTTTCTCCTTTAAATATGCTAAGGGGTAGCGTGCAACTGTGCCTGCTCCAACTTTATCAAGTTTAATCAGGCTACACATATCTTTACTTACTTTCTTATCATTAATCATTAAATCCATTAAGCCATCCGTCGCAAATTCACGCTTATAGTCAAACTTCTCTTTAAACTTATCTAAGATATTTTTAATGTCCGAGGAAATATCATCATAGTACATGCCATAGAAGACGGCTTCACCATGGATTAAATTATATTTAACCTCTAAAGCATGACCAAAGGTGTGGCCAAAGTTTAATATATTCCTTAAACCTAAGTCCATTTCATCTTCTTTAACAATACTTAACTTAGTTCTAATTGCTTGATTGACAATTAAATTATATTCCGCATCCGCCTCTAACATTGAAACTAATTTAGAATTTGAGGTTAGTCCAATCTTTAAGGCTTCAACGAGACCAGCTTGATAGTGCTCTTTAGATAAGCTAGCCGTTAAAGCAGGATCAATTAAAACTTGACTTGAATTATAGAAATCACCAATAACATTTTTAACGCCTGCTAAATCTATCGCCACTTTTCCACCAACACTCGCATCAATTTGAGCAAGACTTGAAGTTGGTATATTTATATAAGCTATTCCACGCATATATAAGGAGGCAGCCAAACCAGCAATATCACCAATCACCCCACCACCAAGCGCAATTATTTGATCAGTTCTTTCATAGTTTAATTCTAAGAGTTTCTCTAAGATCATTTGTAAATTAGAAAAAGACTTAGCTGCTTCACCATTTGCTAAGACAATGTAATCAAAGTTCTTTAATTGACTAGTTAAAGTCTCTAAATAATAAGCCGCAACATTATCATCCGTGACAATAAAATAGCGCTGACTAAGATCAATATAATCTTCTATATTTTTCAATAAATTACTTTCAATAATAACTTGATAATTTCCATTTTTTAATTCGACATTAATTAATTTTTTCATACCTTCATAATACTATAAAGTTTAATTGTTCACAAGGTATCTTTTTCTTACCTATATAAATAATAATCAGATTAAAAGTAAAAGTATAAAATTAATTGATTAGCTATCAAACTTGTTATAGATAGCGATGGATTGCTTTAAAAACTAGCCAGACCACAATATTCGTAGTCGAATAGAATCCACTTGATAATTGTGGTCCAAAAGTTTTCAAATCACTAGCACTAGAATTATCTTGATATTTAATTTTCCAAATCAGAGTTTTTTCTTCTAGAAGTGGATTATCAACCCCTTCTGGATAGATAATTTTATTAATTAAATCATCATCAGCGTATGTAACAATCATACCTTTGATAGATCAGGATATTCTTCAACGTAAACTTTTGGCGGATAATTTGGATTATGACTAGGAGCAATTAAGGTATTTTCACTCACATCGCCTTCAATCTCAATAAATAATTAGGAGTTAAATTAAAAAATGATATAATCTCTTTAGGTGATAATATGGAAAATAAACGACTAGAGTTAAATGCTATTGATGAGCAAATGCGTGTCCTCTTTGAGCAGCGACTAGACATAGTAAAAGAGATTGGTTTATATAAATTGGAAAATGATATTCCGGTTTATGATCAAGCACGTGAGTTAGAAATTATTAAAAATAATTTGGCTAAGTTAAATGATCAATCTTATGCTGAATATTATGAAGAGTTTATTAAGTTTCAAATGGATATTTCTAAAGATCTGCAAGCTAAGATAATCAAAAGTAAATAAAGAGTAAACTTATCTTGTATTTTTAAAATAGGGTATAGAAAAAGCATTATTGGAATATTTTCTAATAATGCTTTTTAATAATATTATTTATCTATCGCCATTGAAGATTGATGACTTAACGATAACGTAATCAACTTTTCTGATTGCATCTAAGTTAGTTCCACCAGCATAAGAGATTGATGATTGTAGATCTTGTTGCATTTCTCTTAATGTGTTTTCAATTGGTCCTTTGTATTCAACAATAATACGTTTACCTTCAACGTTTTTATGTTCACCTTTTTGGTATGCTGAAGCTGAACCGAAGTATTCTTTATATTGAACGCCGTCTTCTTCAATAATTTCTCCTGGTGATTCATCATGACCTGCAAATAGTGATCCGATCATTACCATCGAAGCTCCAAATCTTACTGATTTAGCAATATCTCCGTGTGTACGAATACCACCGTCTGCGATTAATGGTTTTCTTGCGACTTTTGAGATTTCATTGATTGCCGCTAATTGCCATCCACCTGTACCAAAACCAGTTTTTAATTTAGTAGTACAAACTTTACCTGGGCCAACGCCAATTTTTGTTGCGTCTGCTCCAGCTGCTTCTAAATCAATTACAGCTGCCGGTGTAGCAACGTTTCCTGCAATAACAAATGTTTCAGGAATAAGTTTTTTAATATGTTTAATCATAGATATAACTTGATCATTATGTCCGTGAGCAATATCGATTGTTACATAATCAGGTACTAGATTTTCATCAACTAACTTTTGTACAAAGTCATATTCTTCATCTTTAATACCGACTGAGATTGAAGCAAATAAACCACGTGCTTGCATATCTTTCGTAAAATCAATTCTTGTTTCTGGATCAAATCTGTGCATGACATAAAAATAATCGTGTTCAGCTAAGTAAATAGCTAATTCAGTATCTAATACCGTCTGCATGTTTGCTGGTACGACCGGCATTTTAAATGTGCGTTTACCAAACTGTACAGAAGTATCACACTCTGATCTACTCTTAACGATACATTTCTGTGGTATCAACTGAATATCTTCATAATCAAATATTTCCATAATTCCTCCTTATTAAAACCAACCTACATTGTACACAATTTATTTGTTTTTTCAAACATTATTACTCCTTTTTTCTATTTTTCAGATAAGGCAGCAAAAAAGGCATATATAGTTATGCCTTTAGTAAAATTATGCTTTTTTAACGAACTCAGTTTTTAATTCCATTGCACCAAAACCATCAACTTTACAGTCGATATCGTGGTCAGAATCTTTTAGTTTAATATTTTTAATTTTAGTTCCTTGCTTAATTGGATTTGATGATCCTTTAACTTTTAAGTCTTTAATTACTATTACATCATCACCATCGAACAACTGTGTTCCATGGGCATCCTTATAAATTTTCTCTTGACTCTCATTAGCTGCGGAATCAATACTATATTCATGTGCACATTCAGGACAGATATATAAATTTTGATCCTGATAAACATATGGTGAAGAACATTTTGGACAAATAATTTGTTCACTCATATTATCACTCCTATTCCTATTAAGTATACCCTTATTAGTAAATAATTCAAATTAATAAATTATCTATATTCACAAGAGCGAAATAAACTCAAATTTGATGCATTAGTTATTTATTTAACTTAATAAATTTCATGACCCGAGTCTATCAATCTTGTACAATAGAGTCAGTGAGAAAGGGAGATAATTATGAAAGTATTAAAAAGAGATGGAACAAGAAGAGACTTTAATATAGATAAAATCGGAACAGCTGTATCAAAAGCTTTCCATGCAATTAAAAAACCAGTAACTAATATGGAAATAGATAAGATTCAAACTATTGTCCAAAATAAAATTCAAAATGATGAAGTGTCAATTGAGGAAATCCAAGACTTAGTTGAAGATACCCTACTAGATTTAGACTATGAAGATGTCTTTAAAGAGTATGTAACTTATCGAAGAAAAAGAACCTTATCAAGAGAGTTCTTATCAAACAATCAACATGGATTCTTAAAGAAATTAGAAAACATTGGAATTGATACAACGAAAAATCATGACTTCAAACGTGAAAATGCCAATGTCGATGGTAATACCGCTATGGGAGTTATGCTTCAATATGGATCAACATTATCAAAAGAGTTCACAACAGCTTACCTGTTAGATAATAAAACTAGTAAGGCTCATGCTGATGGAGATATTCATATTCATGACTTAGATTTCTACCCAATGGGAACAACTACTTGTTTACAAATTGACTTAGAAAAATTATTTAACCAAGGTTTTAATACGGGACATGGTCACTTACGTGAACCCCAACATATAACTTCATATGCTGCCCTTGCTGCAATCGCAATTCAATCAAATCAAAATGATCAACATGGTGGACAATCAGTTCCTCTATTTGATTACTATATGGCTAAAGGTGTACTTAAATCATTTAAGAAACACTATAAGAATATCATTGCTGACTATCAAAGATTAGTTAAAGATCCACAGACAATTGATTTTGAAGCTATCTCGAAAACAATTGATAATTTAAGTGAGTTTAAGCAAATTGAAATCTTTAAAAATGACTTAGATTCAGAAATCTATAACTTAACTTTTGAAAAAACTGATCAGGAAACTTATAAAGCAATGGTTGGCTTTATCCACAACTTAAATACTATGCACTCACGTGCTGGTGCGCAAGTACCTTTCTCTTCAATCAACTTTGGTACTGATCAATCAGAAGCCGGCCGTATGGTTACTAAGAACTACTTACTAGCTTTAGAGAGCGGACTTGGAAATCATGAAACACCAATCTTCCCGATCGCAATCTTTAAGGTTAAGGAAGGCGTTAACTATAATCCAACTGATAAGAACTATGACTTATTTGAACTAGCATGCCAAGTGTCGGCTAAACGGATGTTTCCAAACTTTAGCTTTATTGATGCACCATTTAACTATGAGTTATATGACGCTAAAAATCCAAAAACAGAAGTTGCCTATATGGGATGTCGTACGCGTGTTTTAGCGGATGTAACCGATCCTAATCAACAAGAAGTCGTCTCACGTGGTAACTTAAGCTTTACAACTGTTAACCTAGTTAGACTCGGAATTAAACATGGAATTATATCAAATGATGAGTTTAATGAAGAAGCTTTCTTTACTGAATTAAAAGATCAAATGGACCATGTAAAAGAACAACTACTCAAACGCTTTGAGTATCAAACAAATAAAAATATTTCAAACTTCCCATTCCTTCTCGGTGAAGGTAACTGGAAGAACTCTGATAAGTTAACAATTAATGATAATCTAAAAGATGTTTACAAACATGGATCATTATCAATTGGCTTTATTGGACTTGCGGAAACATTAAAAGCTTTAATTGGTGTTCACCACGGTGAATCAGAAGAAGCACAAGCATTAGGAATTAAGATTATTGAGTTTATGCGCTCAGTAACTGATCAGTATGCAGAAGAATTAACACTAAACTTTACACTACTAGCAACTCCTGCTGAAGGACTATCAGGCCGCTTTGTTAAAATCGATCGTGACCGCTTTGGAGTAATTGATGGAATAACTGATAAAGACTATTATACAAACTCATTCCATGTTCCAGTCTATTATGAAATATCAGCACAAGATAAGATTGCTAAAGAAGCTATCTATCATTCATTTACCAATGCTGGACATATTTCATACATTGAACTTGAAGGCGATTTAATTACTAACCAAAAAGCCTTTATGAATGTGATTAAAATGATGAAGGAAGCTGGTATGGGTTATGGAGCAATTAACCACCCACTAGATCGTGATCCTGTTTGTGGTTTCTCAGGTATCATCAAGGAAGTTTGTCCTGGCTGTAATCGTCGTGAAAATGGTGTTCCATTTGAGCGTATTCGAAGAATTACTGGCTACTTAGTTGGAACTTTAGATCGTTTCAATAATGCCAAACAAGCAGAAGAATCAGATCGTGTTAAACACAAGTAAAGTTAGATTATCATCACCCTTAGAAGTAGATAGTGTTGTCAATGGTGAAGGCTTAAGATTAGTTGTCTGGTTTCAAGGATGTCTACATGCCTGTCAAGGTTGTCATAATCCAGAAACATGGGCAATTGATGGTGGCTTTGTACAACTAGTCGAAGATTTAAAGTTAGATATCGTTAATAATAACCACAAGTATATTAATGGGATAACTTTCTCAGGTGGTGATCCACTCTTTCAAATGGGAGCCTTGAGTCAACTCTTACCATTTGTAAAAGATCTTGGCTTAAATGTTTGGCTCTATAGTGGTGAACGTTTTGAGATCTTAATGCAAGATCCAGATTTTAAACATATATCACAGTTTATTGATGTCTTAGTCGATGGTCGATTTGTTTTATCGCTACTCGATTTAAATCTTGATTATCGTGGCTCATCTAATCAAAGATTAATTGATGTGCAAGCTTCAATTAAACAAGCAGAAACTATTTCTTATAAATTAAAATAATGCATATAAAAAACCCAATATTAAGCAGAAATAAATCTGTAATATTGGGTTTTTACTATAACTGATAATCTTCTTTGTTTATCTTATTCAATAAATCATTAAAATCTTCGATAAACAAATCTGCCACTGCTTCAATTTCCGCATGGTCTTCTTCAAAGAACTTCTCTTTTAATGCGATTGTTTTAAAGCCTGCATCCTTAGCTGTCTTTACAGCATATAAAGCGTCTTCAAAGACAATTGTATTTGATGCATCACAACCAACTAAGTTAGCTGCATGAATATATAGATCAGGGAAATTCTTAGTTTTACCAACTCTTCCCTCAGTCGTAATAAAATCTAAACGATCAAGTAAATCAAAGCGTTTAAAGACCTCTTCAGCTCCGTATAAGCGCGTTGCTGTAGCGATACCATACTTAATACCCTTAGTATCTAAGTAGTCTAGAAACTCAATGAAACCCGGCATTAACTTATATTCATTTTGATACATTAAATGATGCGTTTCTAAATAACCATCCTTAAATGCTTTATTACAAAAGTCAGTTCCTAAAGCCTGATTAACTTCATCCGCTGTTAAATTCCAACCACGACTTGCAAGTTTTGGAATCGCAGCATGATCCATATCAACACCAAGTAACTCTAAGTAAGTAATGTTATTAGCATAGCCATAAGTCATTGAGTCAAGTGCGGTACCATCCATATCAAATATAACTGCTTTAATCATTACTAAGCAACCTTTCTGATTTCATCAATGATTGCTTGCATCTTAGCTTCTGAACAACCAACATAAGAGAAATCATCTTTGTTTGTGTTTGGTGAAGTAGTGAATGTTGATTGATCAAAGATTAACTCTGAGCCAGAGAAGTGAATTTGTTTTACACCAGTATGCTCTAAGATTTCTTTAACATTCGTATTTCTGACACCACCACCAATTAAAATATCAATTTTATCACCATAAGTAGCTTCTAAATGTTTTAAAACATCTAGGTTATCCATAATATTACCAATACCGCCACCTGTTAAGATACGCTTAATTCCCAGTTCAATTAATTGCTGAATCGCGACTTCTAAGTCAGCAGTTGAATCAAAAGCCTTATGGAAGATAGCAGGTTTATCACCAATTACTTCAACCATTTCACGAGTACGTTCAACATTAATTGTTGCATCATCATTTAAAAAACCAAAGACGATACCATCAGCACCATTTTCAATTAATACTTTCGCATCAATTAACATGCCTTCATAATCTTCTTCCTTATAGTTAAATCCTTGGGGACGAGCTCTAATCATTGTATATAACGGTATATCCGTTAATTTCTTAGCCATACGCAAAGTCCCAATTGAAGGTGTCATTCCACCATTCTCAAGTGATGAGTTTAATTCGATTTGATCAAAGCCTAAACGATCAGCAATAACAACATCACTAACACTACCACAACAAGCTTCTATTTTAATTTTCGACATAAAATCCTCCTATAATTGCTCTAACTTCAAAAACTATTATACCACTTTCATAGTATATGTGGGTTTGTCTATACAAAAAAAAAGACTATCAGCGATAGTCTTAATTAAGTAATTTTATTTAGTTTGCATTTCTGGTAAAACTGCATCTAAGTTTGTAAAGATAACTGAAGCATCTTCAACAAAATCAGCTGATACTATTACTAGAACGTTTTTGTAAGTGTAAACAGATTCATTACCTTCTGCATTAACTGCTTCAACTAAAGCTTCATCAACTTTAACGAAACGTGGGAAGACAACTACTTTAACACCTTTATCTTCACTACCTAAGAATGCAGAGTTAGTATGACCTTTTTCCGCAACCATTTGGTCATGAACAATTTGTGCAAATTCTTTGTAAGAAGCTGAAGCATCAGAAGCTGATACTGCTGCGAATAATTCAATTTGTGAGTCATCTGTTAATGAACTAGCTTTTCATTCTAATTCTTTATCAACTAAGATTGCTTTGATTGAATCTTGATCTAACTTTTCAATAATTTGTACTGAAATATCAATCTTTAAAGTTTCTTCACCTTGATTACCTTCATTACCTTCAGGTGCTTTTCTACTTGAACACCCAACTAGTGCTAACATAGCAACTAACATAAATACTAAATATTTTTTCTTCATAATAATAACCTCCTCAAAGATTTTAACAAGAACAAGACTTGATTTCCACTATTTTGTATAAACAAAACCATGTAAGCAGAAACAGTTATCTCTCTAGCTTTATAAGCTAAAATAAAAAAACCAATATAATATTGGCTCTTAAATATATAAATTATTATTGATTAATAATAGATATAATCTTTGATAAATTTAGACCAACCACTATTATCATTATCAACTTCTGTGACATAATTTGCTTTCGCTTTCACATCAGCATGACCGTTTACCATCGCGACAGAATGACTTGAAACTTCAAACATACCAAGATCATTTTGACCATCACCAATTGTTAAAACATTGTTGGAATCAATGTTCAATTCCTGAGCAATCCTCAATACAGCTGCATACTTTGTCGCATCTCTATGGGTAATCTCAAGATTAGAGAAATGAGATGAAGTAATATGGTACTCATCATTAGTATAGATTGACCTTAGATAAGCGACAGCCTTATCCTTATCTTCAAGATTTGCATAATTTAAATGAACCTTTTCAACACT
>JAAYHR010000044.1 GCA_012735275.1 Erysipelothrix sp. | reverse complement strand
TGATGGGATCAATCGCTAACAGGAGTGGGTAGTTGTAAGCATTTAGGATGAGCGTATTTCCGTATGGTAGTGAGCGGGTATAGGATTTTGCCGGTTTTAGTATGATTGGTGTTTTTACTTTTTGATCATTAGCCCATTTATCTAAATTCTTTATGGTGTAATCTATTGATTTGTAGATCATAAAAAATTCACTTAAATAAGCTTCTTGCTTGGATTTGTTTAAATCAGTTGCGAGCGCCACACTAATTTTTGCTTCATGAGCTTTGATTGTTTTCTTTAGTTTACTTAGCATCATTAAGCGATAAGAGATTGATTGGCTATGACCTAGTTTAAAGTAGGCTTTTTGTTGATTGTAGATTGTTTGCATATTTCACCTCAAAGAAAAAAGGATGGAAAGCTCCATCCTTTAAAAAGTTTTAATTATTAATTACAGAACCCAGTGTTTTGCAGTTTTTAACATGTTTGCTGTGAATGATGTTTCGTTATCATACCAAGCTACTGTTTTAACTAATTGTTCACCGTTAACTTCCATAACTTTTGTTTGTGTTGCGTCGAAGATTGAACCATATAATGATCCGATGATGTCGCTTGAAACAATGTTATCTACGTTATATCCGTATGAATCTGAAGCTGCTGCTTGCATAGCTGCGTTTACTTCTTCTTCTGTTACTTTTTTGTCTAGAACTGAGAATAGTTCAACAACTGATCCAGTGATTACTGGTACACGTTGAGCTGCTCCGTCTAATTTTCCAGCTAATTCAGGGATTACTAATCCGATTGCTTTAGCTGCTCCTGTTGTATTAGGAACGATGTTCGCTGCTGCTGCACGTCCTCTTCTTTGGTCGCCAGCACCGTGAGTACCGTCTAAAGTATTTTGGTCGTTAGTATAAGCATGAATAGTAGTCATCATACCGTGTTTTAAACCGAATTGGTTTTGTAATACGTTAGCCATAGGAGCTAGACAGTTTGTAGTACATGAAGCTGCAGATGCAACTGTTTCACTTCCGTCTAATACTTCGTGGTTAACTCCGTAAACTACAGTTTTCATTTCACCTGATCCAGGTGCTGAGATTAATACTTTTTTAGCACCAGCATCGATATGAGCTTGAGCTGCTTCAACACTTCTGAAAGCACCTGTACACTCTAATACTAGGTCAACATCTAATTCACCCCAAGGTAAATTTTTAGGATCTCTATCTGCGTAAACTTGGATAGTTTTTCCATCTACTACTAAAGCATTACCTTCAGTAGAAATTGAGTCAGCTTTCCAAGGTCCTTGTGCTGAGTCATATTTTAAAACGTATGCTAAATCTTCAGCGTTACCAGTGTCGTTCACCGCAACGATATCAAATTCTGCATCATCAAACATTTGGCGGAATGCCAATCTACCGATTCTACCAAATCCATTAATAGCTACTTTAACTGCCATAATTAACTCCTCCTTTTATATACATTATTATTCTACTAATAAAACTAATAATTGTCAATTGTGAATTTAATAACATTACCTTTATTCAAATTCTTAATCTTTTATAAAAAATAATAGGATTTACCTGATGATTCGAGCATTTCCGTGATGCTTGAATACTTATGATTAAAGAGTCGTTTAAAGAGTATTTCATCATTAACACAAATACTAGTCAGTGCTTTTATTTGACCTTTTAAGTTATCCACAACTAATTCAAAGTTTTCAAATAAGGCTACTTGGACAATAATCTTATCGTTCATTCCCATTGCTTGATTCAGCAGGGTTAATAAAGATAAGGCATCAGTATATACTAGCGAGCGAACATGCATAATTCCCTCGCTATAATTATACACAATAAATCCTTTTATTTCCTCATTAATATCTCTTGTTGCAAAGACTTCGTAATCTTCTAGTAAATCGGTTAAGGAAACGTTTTTTGCCAGGTCAAAATAGACATCAAACTTGGAAATATATGCATTATATACATCCATTAATTCATAATCTAAAAACTCATCGCTGATTGAATATCCATTTACATTGTATAATTGCTTGCGTAAGATCTCATATTGATACTTATTGGCAATTTCGATAAAGTTATTTCCTAACTTTTCATGATGAGAAATTGTTAGTAAGTACTTATCTGCGAGTAAATCTGTGATCAAATCTAGCGCCTGATCTTGATTTAGTTTGGGGTCAATTAATAGTTCATTAATATATGCTACTTTGATTTTATGTCCCGCCATATTTAATATGCGCTCATCAAAACTAATTAAGCATTTGATTAATCCTTGATACTCGACCAGGATTACTTCTGAGCTTAAGAGCGTTTTAAAAAAATAATCGATTGCTCGACTATCTTTTGTACTAACTGTATTGACAAAGGCATAAAGATCAGCGCGATCATTTGCCTCAATATAGCGAGCTTGCATTAGTCAATAATCTCTTCTTCAGTAAATTCCGCATCAATAACATCGGTTGGACGCTTGCTTGAAGTATTAGTTTGACGATTTTGTCGATTATTTGATTGACTGTATGTTTCGCGTCTTGAATAATTTCCTTGTCTTCTTATATTACGGTTCATATACCAGATTCTCACTGATGAGATGGCAAAGATTACAAATATAATAAGTAGGATTGGGCCAATTAATTGAAATAGGACTGATAAAACCATAACTCCTACGATTAGTCCAAGTATTGCTTTGATTACTTCCATTTTACCACCTTTTCTAAATTGATATTTCTTCTAAGTGCGGGTATTTAAAGAGCGCTGTGACTAGATTAATAAAGTCACGCTCATTTACACCTGCTGATCCTAATAAGCGTTTAAACGCTAAGTAAGCACCGGTATTCTTGTTGAATTTGCCACCAATGTAGATGACTTCTAATTGATCAGTAGATTGATTGATATCGAAGACTTCAATTAAACTTACCTTATCATTTTCAACATGAGCTCTTAGAGCTGTTTTCTTATCACTTGATACAAAGTGTGCAACTGCATCTGGATAGTCGCAAACTATTTTAATCTTTTTAGCTAACATCATTTCAATTAGTTCTTCATATGATAGTTCGCGTACTTTAATATGATTCTCCATACCTGTTTCCACTATTTTATAAGCCAGATAAGCGGCACCAAGAACAGAAGCAGTTTTAACAATTTTCTTAAACATATTAACACTCCTTTTATTTATTACTCTACAACTTCACAGCTGTAGCCGTTATTTTCATTAATTAATTTAGTTTCTTTTAAACCTGGACCATATTCAGCATCACCAAGTTCAATTCCAACAAAGCTTAATTCACTAATTGTTGCTTTGAAATAGTCTAAAACTCTTGAAGTAATTACAATTGATTCGTCTAACTCTTCAATGGAATAAGTTAAGAGTTTTGATGAAGCGTATTTTTCTTCTAAATCTTCTTTTAATTCAGCATACATTTCTTTAGTAAAATTATCATCAAAGAATATCTCGTCAATCGATTCAACTTGATTGATCGCATTACCAGTATAAGCTAGTGCGATAGAACGATTTATTTTAAAATCTTCTTCATACTCAATTTTACAAATGACCGTCCCCTTATCGGCACTTGAACAAGCGACTAGAAATAAGAGTAAGCCAATTATTGTTTTTTTCATATGAACTCCTTACTTTTTTATATATTTTCTATATCTAATATTTTAACATATTTACAAGTATTTATTTTTATTTCAAACTTTTATTGGCTTTTATTGGGATTTTTCGAAAGAAAAAACCCAATCGATTGAATTGGGTTGAATCCTTGTTATTTTCCTTCTTTAAGTAGTAATCTAACTAGTGATCGTTTTAGAGCTAATTCTCCGCGTTCGATCTCATCGTGTGATTCTTTTCTTAAAATGCGCTCTTCAGCACGTTTTTTCGCACGTTCTGCTCTTTCAACATCAATTTCGTCTTCAGCTTCAATTGTATCAACCAAAAGTGATGCTTGGTTGTCTTTGAAAGTAAAGAGTCCTTTTGATACTGCGAACCTTGTCGTACTATCTTTAAACTTAAGTGTCATTACGCCATTTTCAACTGGTGTGATGTAGTCCATGTGATTGCTCAGCATTGTAATTACTCCATCGCTAGTTAAAATTGAAAGACGGTCGACATCAAAGTTTCCATATTCTTCATGGACTGTGACAACTTTTAGTTTAAACATTATTGAGCCTCTTCATACTTACGGTAAACATCTTGGATGTTTGATGAGAATAAGAAGTGTGACTCTGGGATATGATCACATTTACCATCTAAGATATCTCTAAAGCTTTGGATAGTTTCTTCTAGTGGTACGAATTGTCCTTCAATACCTGAGAATGTTTCCGCAACGAAGAATGGTTGTGATAGGAAGTTTCTAACACGACGAGCACGGTTTACGGCTTGACGGTCTTCTTCACTTAACTCATCCATACCTAAAATTGCGATAATATCTTGTAGTTCTTTATATCTTTGTAGTAATCTTTGAACATCTGTCGCTGTTTCAACGTGTAGTGATCCAACGATATCTTCGTTTAATAGTGTTGAATTTGACTCTAGTGGATCAACAGCTGGATAGATTCCTAGTGCTGCGATGTTACGATCAAGTACGATTCTTGCATCTAAGTGTGAGAATGCGATTGCCGCAGCCGGGTCAGTTAAGTCGTCCGCTGGTACATAAATCGCTTGTACTGATGTAATTGATCCATCTTTAGTTGAAGTAATACGCTCTTGTAACTGGCCCATTTCTGTAGCTAGTGTTGGTTGGTATCCAACTGCCGATGGCATACGTCCTAGTAGCGCTGAAACTTCTGATCCAGCTTGTGTGAATCTAAAGATGTTGTCGATGAATAATAGAACGTCTTGTTTTTGTTCATCTCTAAAGTATTCTGCCATTGTTAGAGCTGATAATGCAACACGCATTCTTGCTCCTGGCGATTCGTTCATTTGTCCGTAAACTAAAGTTGTTTTGTCTAATACGTTTGCAGATTTCATTTCGTGGTATAAGTCGTTACCCTCACGAGTACGTTCTCCAACACCTGCAACAACTGAGATCCCACCGTATCCAACTGCGATATTGTGGATTAACTCTTGCATTAGAACTGTTTTACCTACTCCGGCACCACCGAATAGCCCAACTTTTCCACCTTGTGGAAATGGACATAATAGGTCAATAACTTTAATTCCTGTTTGTAATACGTTTGATTCAGTAGTTTGATCTTTAAATGCAGGTGCTTCTTTATGGATTCCACGTAATAAGTCTGATTCAAATGGCATCTCATCAATTGGCTCACCCAATACATTAAACATTCTTCCTAGTACTGCGTTTCCGACTGGTACTAAGATTGCGTCGCCTGTATCTTCTACTTCTAAATCACGGCGTAATCCGTCAGTTGGTCCCATTGAAATTGTTCTTACGCGATCATTTCCAATATGTTGGACAACTTCTAAAGTTAATTCGATTTCTCCATGCTTAACCTTAAGTGCATTATATAAATTAGGTATTTGATTCTTTTCAAATACTACGTCTACTACTGGTCCAATTATTTGGACTATGCGACCTTTATTCATATTAAGCCTCCATTCCTGATACTAATTCTGATATTT
Source organism: Erysipelothrix sp. (assembly GCA_012735275.1). Taxonomy (GTDB): domain Bacteria; phylum Bacillota_I; class Bacilli_A; order Erysipelotrichales; family Erysipelotrichaceae; genus JAAZDN01. The sequence goes on along the minus strand of JAAYHR010000044.1, from coordinate 8,487 downwards.
CCTGGGTAATTGCTTCTTGACGAACACGGTTATAAACTAACTGTAGATCTTCAATCATTTCGTCCGCATTATTTGTTGCGGCTTCCATCGCGATTCTTCGTGTCGTATATTCACTGAATTTCGATGCATAGTATGCATAGTAAATCATTGCTTTTAATACGATATCACGGTAGCGAGCTTTTACTTCTTGGAAATTTGGATAATAAATTACATCGTAATTATCATCTAAAACAACATTTAATGGTGTTATATCAAATGTTAGTGACATTTCACCACCACGGCCATATTCCGGTATGATTAATGATATGTTATATTTTTCTAAATAACTAGCACATATTTCCGCAAGTTCGTCGAGATCGACATCATCACTATGCTCTTTGTCATTAATAATATTTAGTCCATTTTTAATTGCTGTGTCATATCCTTGTGTTCCAACCCAGTAGAAATCGCCTACTTCTTTTTCTTTAATGAATCTGAAGAGACCTCCGGTATATGCTGAAACTAAAGATAGGTCAGGTGCATAAACAACGTACAAGATTGGCTTGTCATTTGCTTCGCTAGTCGTTTTATAATCTTTTGAGATTTTTTCGACTTCATTGAAGTATGGTGCCAATGAATCTTGTAGACGTTTAAATTGTTGGACCTTTGAAATTGATACTAAACGCATAGCATTAGTAATTTTTTGTGTTGATTTTATTGCGCTAATTCTTTTTTTGATTGCGTTAAGATTACGCATTTTTACTTACCTTAAATGATTTGATTGCATCGCTAATAACGACTTTCATTTCTTCAATCATTTGATCATCTAATTTATAGTCCGCTTTAACACGAGCTAATAGTTCACTGTGTGAGTTTACAACTAGATTGTGTAAGTATTTCTCAAATGGAATAACATCTTTAACATCAAGTTCATCTAAGAAGTCATATCTGTTTAAGAAGATCGTAAAGATCATTAATTCATGTGGAACATTAGATAGTGCTGATTGTTTTAATAGTTCAGTAATTCTTTCACCACGGTCTAATACTTTTTTCGTTGATTCATCAATATCACTTGAGAACTGTGCAAATGACAACATGTCATAGTAAGTTGCTAGTTGTAGTTTTAGTGATGCTGATACGTTTTTCATTGCTGAAGTTTGGGCAGCTGATCCAACACGTGATACTGACATTCCTGAGTCAACCGCTGGTCTTTGTCCAGATGAGAATTGATCAGTGTTTAAGTATAACTGTCCGTCTGTAATCGAAATTACGTTTGTTGGAATATATGCTGAAATATCTCCAGCTTGTGTTTCAATGATTGGCAGAGCCGTCATTGATCCACCACCGTAGTTATCATTTAATTTTGCCGCACGCTCAAGTAATCTTGAGTGTAGGTAGAATACGTCACCTGGATAAGCTTCACGTCCTGATGGTCTTCTTAATAATAATGAAATTGTACGGTAGGCAACTGCGTGTTTTGATAGGTCATCGTAAACGATTAGTACGTCATCACCGTTGTCCATCCAGTATTCTCCAATTGCACACCCTGTATATGGTGCGATGTATTGAAGTGGTGCCATCTCGCTTGCGCTTGATGCTACTACTGTCGTGTATTCCATTGCGCCATGTTTCTCTAAGCTGTCCACAACTTGAGCTACTGTTGATGCTTTTTGTCCAATTGCGACATAAATACATTTAACGTTTTGGCCTTTTTGGTTTAAGATTGCGTTTACGGCAATACTTGTTTTTCCTGTTTGACGATCCCCAATAATAAGTTCACGTTGTCCCTTACCGATTGGAATCATTGCGTCAACTACTTTAATTCCTGTATATAGTGGCTCTTCAACTGATTGTCTTGTCATTACGCCTGGCGCAATTCTTTCAATTGGTCGAGCTTCTATCGTTTTGATTGGTCCTTTGTCATCGATCGGACGGCCTAAACCATCGACTACTCTTCCAAGTAGTGCATCCCCAACGCCAACTTCTATAATCTTTTTAGTTCTATACACTTCATCGCCTTCGCGAATGTCGTGGTCTTCTCCAAGTAGAACGATCCCTACTTGTGCATCTTCTAAGTTAAGTGCTAGTCCGTAAATATCGTCTTTGAAATGAACAAGTTCATTTGCTAAAACGTCATCTAATCCACGAACAAAGGCAATCCCATCTCCAACGCTATAAACACGTCCAACATCGACTGATGAAGTTTCAAATTTTGTTTCTAGTATTTGATCTTTTAATTGCTTAATCATATTTTCTGATAACTTACTCATAGGCTACACCTCCAAGTTTTCTTATTTGGTTCAGGCGTGTTTTAATACTTGTATCATAAACATCACCGTTTACCTTTATTACATATCCACCAAGTATACTTTTATCGACATGATTACTTATCCTAAATGGTTTAGGATATTTGTCTTTAAACATTGTAATTATCTTATCTATCGCTGCTGGTTTGATTGCGTCTGAACTTGAAATGGCAACTAATGATAAATAGTTATTTTCCATTAATAGTGATTCAAATTTGTCTACGATTGCGTCTAACTCTCTTAGCGCACGATTGTTATAAATAATTTCTATAAAATTAATAAATGGTTTACTGAAGTCAGTTAAAAGAATTTCTCTTACATTCTCAAACTCATCGTAAGTTTTGTAAAAGAAATCTTTAATTTCATCACTAAGATTGATTAACGCTTTGAAATTGTCTAACTCATTTAAATAATTGATTGGATCACTTTCAATACTTGCCTCATATAAAGCAAGAGCGTACATATTAGTGTTGATATTCATGTTGCTCAATTTCCTTTTGTAATGCTTTTAACATTTCGTCTTCATCAAAACTCGCATCTTCGAGGACACGTTGGTTAATTGATGTTGCAACTTCTAGTAATTCGCTATATAGCTCATTGATCATTGATGATCTTTCAGCTTCCATTGCTTTGGCATTGGCAGCACGTAGTTGTGCTATTTCTTGATTACTTGCGATAAGTTGTGCTTCATGTTCTTTTTTAGCATCAGCTAAAAGCTTATCTTTTAATTCAGCAATTTCAACATAAAGTTCTTTGTATTCATCTTGACTTTGTTGCTTAATTAAAAGTGCTTCTTCTTTAAGTTTGCTGGCAGTGCTTAGTTCATCTGCGATTACTTCTCTTCTTTGATCTAAGTATGCTAATACTGGTGTATGTAGATACTTTTTGTAAAGTAAGTAAATTACAAATGTTGCTCCAAGCTGCACTAGCATCGTTGTCAGATCAGGAAAGAGTTTTGATACGATATCAAAATTCATTTATATGCTCCTTATCCTATATGAAAATTAAGATGAATGCGATTAATAGTCCATAAATAGCTGCTGTTTCGGCAATACCAGCACCTAAGATTAACATTGTTCTAATTTCGTTAACTGCTTCTGGGTTTTTCCCTACTGCTTCAACTGCTTTACCTGCTGCGTAACCTTGTCCTACTGTTGAGAAAATACCTGTCATAACTGCTAATGCTGCTGCGATTGCTACTAAACCGTCTCCTACACTTTTACCCATAATAAATCTCTCCTTTTTCTATTCGGAATATTCCACCGATATTAATATTGTCGTTAATGTCATAAAGACAAATGCCTGTAAAAAACCTGAAAATAAATCAAAATACAGATGTATTACTGGAGCAATTACTACCCCAAATACATTAAAGCCACCAATTAATGGTATATAAGCACTTATCCCTGCAGTAAATGCATAGAGCATGCTCATAATAATTCCACCTGATAAGACGTTACCAAATAAACGCATTGATAATGATATCAGTGGAGCTAATGCTCCAAAAACGTTTGGAATAACAAATGGGACAAATGGATCAAAGAATCCTTTGAAGTATCCCTTCCATCCGTTTGTTGAAATATTTGCTGCTTGGATAAGTACCCAAGTTATAATTGCAAATATTAGCGTAACGCTCAAACTACTTGTAGGTGATTCAAGTCCAAATAACCCGGCCGTGTTTGCTAGTAGCATATAAATAAATACACTTCCTAGATAGGCTGAGAATTTTGGGCCATGTTTTTTACCCATATTTGTGACGATGACATTGTTAATCATTTCCACATAGAGTATTCCTACTTGCAAAAATCCTTTAGGATTTGATGTAACACTTAACTTACTCACACGCTTACCTAAAAATATGATCAGAAATGATAAAACTAAAGTAATGACAATGATCGATAATTGAACTTCATTAAACTCAAACATTATTTACGTCTCCTTTACTTAAATTATTTCTTAGATGCATATAGATGCGTTCAAATATAAAGCTTAATGCTACCGCCATTGGATTAAAATAGCTTGGTAGTAAAAAGGATATAGTTAAGGTACAAACCATTATTATTAGAACAATTATAAAATGCCATAAAACTAATTTTGATCCAAATTTATCCGCATGGTTGATTGTATCTTCCATTCGGCTTCTAGACATTTTAATTAAATGTAATGCTACAACTGTTAGAATAATACCTAAAGAAATCGAGTAATCGAAAAACGCTGCGATTATAGCACCAATTAGGGCTAATAAATTAAAGCTTAATTTCATATTCCACACTTCCTTTAGTCCTTGTTAAGAATAACATAATGCTAGTCCTTGTCAACAAATATTATTAGTTTGATGACATAAATTCATCAACGGCTAATTTTAATTGTTCAAGTCCTTTTTCCATGACTTTTCTTGGTGTTGCAATGTTCCATCTAAGAAATTGGGAACCGCCTTCACCATATCCAAGACCTGGGGTTAAAAATAGGCCTGTTTTCTCAAATACAAAATCGAATAACTCATCATCTGCCATGTTTAATCCTGAGAAATCAATCCACTGTAGGTATGTTCCTTCAAGTGGTATTGCCCTTAGACCCTCTATCTGCTCATTTATATAGTTATATAAATATTTGTGGTTGGATGAGATAAGCTCAAGTAATTCATCTAACCAGTCTTCTGCAAGATTGTAAGATAGTTCGGCTAACTTAAAGCCGAAGGCATTAATACCAAAGAATGCTGTTCGATCTAGGACAGCTTGAAACTTATTTCTAAGATCTTCACTAGCGATAATTGTCATTGATGTTTGGGCACCGGCAATATTAAATGTTTTCGATGCACTCGTTAGAATTAATGAGTTGTTTTGGGCGCGATCACTAATGGTAGAGAATACATGATGCTTATGTCCTTCAAGTATTAGATCCATATGAATCTCATCAGAGATCACTATCACATTATTTTCTGCACAAATTCGATCAACTTCTAGTAACTCAGCTTTAGTCCATACTCGTCCAACTGGATTGTGGGGACTACAGAAAACTAATAGTTTTGTATCTGCCTTTTTTGCTTGAGCTTCAAGTTGCTCAAAGTCGATTTCATAATGATAGTCATTATTAATTAAAGGCATGGCAATTAGTTTTCGCTTAGTATCGTTAACCATTTGTGCAAATGGTGGATAAACGGGTGTCATTATCATTACCCCATCATCTTCCTCGCTATAGGCCAAAATAGCGGTATAGATTGCAGGGACGACACCATTACCATCTAAAATCCAATCTCGCTCTACGCGATAATCTAAACGACGCTCACACCAATCAATAAATGATTGGTAATAGGCTGCGTTAGGACGTGAGTAGCCAAAGATCATTTCTGAAGCATATTCCTTAAAGCCAGCAATTACTTGCGGTGAATAATTGAAATCCAAATCGGCTACAGAAAATGGTGGTAGGTCGCGAACATGTTCTGATTTATTCATTCTTTCCCACTTGCGTGAGTAGAGTTCTGATCGGTTTACAATCGTCTCAAAATCATATTTCATTTCGCTCACCAGCTTTCAAACGGTAATAGTTTTTATCACTAACTACTAACTTCATTATTTTATCATTATTATCAAAGGCATTGTGCACAATCTTAGAATCGTAGATGTTCATTTTCTCCATAATTTCACGTTCTGACTGATAATTCGTTGAAACTAGGACATTATCACTCGTATAAGGTGCTTTTTCATCCGGATAAACTAGTGATTTTGCTAATGCGTCCATATAAATCTTAATATCATTGTAAGATCGAACAATAACTGACTTACCATTTAGGTCATAAATAACGATTGAAGGGAAGCCCGCTACCCCATTCATGATCGTATAAGCAATATCTGCTTCGAGAAGCGCTAATGTTTCAGGAGCATAGAAATCTAACATAAAGCGATCGATATCTAAATCAAGTTCAAGCGCTAGATCCTTAAGGACTGCCTCCTTCGATATATCTAATTCCTCAAGATAGATTGCTTCGCGTAAGCGACGTAAGTAAATTAGCGCTTTGGCTTCATCTTGCATCTTGACTGCAAAGTAAGCTAGTGATGCGGGATATGATGATGAAACTGGATCCTCTAACATTGCTTTACCCGACATCCCCATATTAAAGCGTTCTCCCGTTGCCACTATTGATTTAGCCATTGCTTTACGTTCTTCTTCACTAAAGTCATTAGAAGGCATTAAACCACCCATTACTACTCTAAAATCAATCTTAGAACCATACAATTCCAATAACTCTTCAACTACTGGTTCAAAGATAAAACAAGCCGAACACAAAGGATCAGTAAAATATTCAATTAATACACGATCCTTAACTACTGGTGCTACATAAGTATGATTAGATATATCAAAATCTAAATTAACTTCACAGACACCCGTATCTATATTACATGTCATATTAGCCATTACGACTACCTCCTTATAATCCCAATTCCAACACCTAAATTATCAATGTTTAAATATGCTGACTTCATTAACGATGAAGTCTTATTCATTTCATTAATCGCTAGTAAATCACTTGTCCCATAGATCCTCGCAAATGCTTGCTTAGGATTATTGTGACTAGCAACAATTTCAAATCGATCTAAGAACTTTATTATATTTGAATCTAGACTCATAAACTCGCTTAAACCTGGATAGAGTAGCCAAGTTCTTGATATAAATAAATCATATTCAAACTCAGCAAAATGATCCTGAAAGAAGACCCGCGCTAAGGCTAGTGATTCATCTACTGCCTGACTAATTAAGTTTGCACCAGTTGGAATATGGATGTAGACGACATTACGGCCTTCATACAAGACTTCCTTAGCAGCATCAGATAAAACTAAGTGTTCATCACCAAAGCGCTCTAACTCGCTATAAGTTACATGATACTTACGATAACGAAGTGAGCCAAGCGCAAATGTTTCCATACGATAAATATAAGCTAGCCATTTCATATCATGTGCCGATAAACCATATCTACCATTAGCTAAGTAATAACGATTAACCCGATAGACTAAATCCGCCAGACTTTCAATAAAGACTTGATCAGAAATATCACGCTTACGATATTCACTATATAAACCAGCGAGTTTAAAGAGCGCAAACTCTAAATAATCCAGATCACTATAATCACTTAAATCAACGCCTTCAGCAAAGACATTAGAGTCTAAATCAGAAAAAGTAAAATCTGTTACAAAACTTTTAAAGTTATCATCAAATCCCAATAAATCAATTAAATCTAAAATCCTCTTCCTCATTAGATCACCTTAGTATATTTTAACATAAGCCGAAAAATAATTTAAGCGATTACTTTTAATCAATATGCGATATAATAAATCTAAGGTGAAAATATGAATGAATTACAAAAAGCATTTCTTCAAGTTCTAATTGAACTTGATCAAATCCAAGAAAAACACAATATTGATTACTCCCTATATGGCGGAAGCTATCTAGGGGCAGTTCGCCATAAGGGGTTTATTCCATGGGATGATGACATCGACATTGTTCTCGATCGAACTAACTACAACAATCTAATTGACATACTCAATCAAAGTGAAAAATTAAATTCAGGATATTATCTACAAACATTTGAAAATAGAAAGAACTACTACAACACCACACCAAAGTTTCGCTCAAGCAAACACAAAGTAATTGAGCAAGTACCAAAGAACTTTGATCAAGCTACTGGTGCTTGGGTTGATCTCTTTGTCTTTGATAATGTCCCAGACACAGAAGCAGAACGAATAAAATTATTCAAACAGTTAAATCGCATCGACAAGATTCTCTTAACCTTCGTCTATGCACAAGCAGATCCAAAATCCGGTGGACTAAAGAACACAGTAAAAAAGCTACTCGAGAAAACAAATCAAGTACTTCACCCACTCTACTTCTTTATTAAACCACTAATTAGAAGACGAAATAAACTTGCACAATCCTTTAATCATATTGAGACAAGTCATAAGGGAGTTAATAACTATAATTTCTATACGAGCTATGAAGAGTACAAAGCAAACATGATTGAGAAAGAAAATCTTACCAACTACAGCAACTATCAATTTGAAGATCAAGAGTTTAAAGGTTACAACAATTACGATCATATACTCACCACATTCTTTGGCGACTATATGACACCACTAAAACCAGAAGATCGCATTGACCATAATATTACATACTAAGAGTCCACCATATTTGAAAAATAGGTGAAAGAATG
>JAAYHR010000043.1 GCA_012735275.1 Erysipelothrix sp. | reverse complement strand
TAAATTATCGATACCCCATCACCAACTACCCTAACTAAACCAACAAGCTCTTCATCAGCATAAGCACCATATACCAATAAGGAATTATTAGGGCTAAAAGTAGCTGATCCATACCCTTAGTATAGAGCGACCATTCAACATCATCATAAAGCCCTTGAATTTCATCACGGTTAAAAACATTTATTTTTTTACATTTAATTTTTGACATAGTGTCCTCCTCTAATTTAATTATTGAGAACTAACTTGATACGATTATTCATATTATCACCAAAATTATTGCAACATATCCCCCGCCTTCTCTATATTATATATAGTCGTCCTTAATTGGATAAATGTTATAATATTTTTAGGAGTGATAAAATGATTAAAATTGGAATAATTGGTTATGGAAATTTAGGTAAGGGTGTTGAACTAGCTGTATCGAAACAACCTGATATGGAAGTATTCGCAATCTTTACACGCCGTGATCCAGAAACAGTAAAGACAAATGGATCAAAAGTATATAATTATGACACGATTAAAGACTATAAAGATGATATTGATGTTTTAGTTCACTGTGGTTCTTCTGAGTTTGATTTAAGAGAACAAACACCAAAACTTGCTCAAGACTTTAATATTGTTGATTCATTCGATATGCACGCAATTATTAATGAACATATTAAAACTGTCGACAAGGTTGCTAATGCAAACAATAAAACTGCCTTAGTATCAGTTGGATGGGATCCAGGTATCTTCTCAATGCATAAAACAATCATAGACGCGATTCTAATTGATGGAGAGACACAATCTTTCTGGGGACCAGGAATAAGTCAAGGTCATTCAAACGTCGCTAGTAAGGTTGATGGAGTCTTAATGGCAAGAAACTATTCAATCCCAAATCAAGCTAACATTGATGCCTTTAGAAAACATGAAACAATCGATACAAGTCAAAATCACCACAAGGAATGTTATGTAGTTGCAGAGGCTGATGCCAACTTAGAACAAATTGAAGCAGACATTCTAAATATTGAATACTACTTCAAAGGTAGCCCAACCAAGATTATCTTTATTAGTGAAGAAGAAATGAAGACAAATCACAGTAAGTGGGCCCAAGCAGGACAAGTTATTCGTGTTGCGAAAACTTCAGACGAAAATAAATATACTCTGGATTTCAAGATGGAGTTAGACTCTAACCCAGAATTCACATCAAGTGTACTAACGGCTTATGCTCGCGCTGTCTACAATATGCATACACGTAAAGAATATGGTGCCTTTACCGCACTAGATATTCGACCACGTGATATGTCGAGTAAAGACTTCGATAGCCTAGTTAAAGAAATGCTATAAATAAAGACAAGACAAAAAAGAAAAATATCTAAACATAAAGTTTAGATATTTTTTTATCCGATCATAATGTGGCCATTAGGATATCTAATGCCATCAGTTTTACGTTGATGTGAGAATGACATAATTACTGTCAGTAATCCAACTCTTCCCATAAACATCAATAAGCTTAAGAGAAGTTTTCCAACTACTGATAAGTTTGGAGTTAAACCCATTGTTAGTCCGACTGTCCCAAAACAAGAGAAGACCTCAACTAAGATATACTCAATTCCAAATCCGGGTGGAATCACCTCGGTAATTGAGAGGATGAATGTTGATACTACAATCAAGAGTAAGGATATAACTAATAAGGTAATTGATTTTAAGACAATCTCATTAGTAATACCACGTTTTTTAAAGACGACATGCTCCCCTTTTATCGATGCTCTTAAATATAAGAAGAGAACCGCAATCGTTGTTACCTTAATCCCACCGGCAGTTGAGCCCGAAGCTCCACCAATAAACATTAATATACAAGTTAGAAATAAGGTTGCGATTGATAAGGTCGAGTAGTTAACATTGGCATAACCTGCCGTACGCGCTGTTGTCGACATAAAGAATGAGTTCATCACCATCGATCCAAGCGATAAACCACTAAATGTCTCAGTATTATACTCAGTTATAATATATAGGACTGTTCCTGAAACTAAGAGAATGACCGTTAGAATTAAAACTAAGCGAGTTTGTAATAATAAGTGCTTATTTTTGCGATAAGTAAAGAGATCTCGCCAGACAATAAAGCCTAGACCACCAAAGATAATTAAACCAGCAATTGTCATAATTATTACTGGATTATTTTGATACGACATTAAACTATCACCAAATAAATCAAAGCCGGCATTACAAAAGGCTGAGATAGCATGGAAGATTGAATAATATATCCCTTTTAAGACACCAAATTGTGGTATTAACTGTGTCGATAAAATTAATGCCCCGATTGCTTGAACACTTAGTGAAAACTTAATTACATACTTAACAATTTCACTGGCATCATTCGATTCTTTTAGATTGAGTGATTCATGAATTAGTAAGCGATCTTTCAACTGTAATTTCTTGCCTAAGAATAAGGTTAATAAGACCAGTATCGTCATAACACCTAAGCCACCAATTTCAATCATTGTGATAATGACAATTTGACCAAAATGGCTCCAATGTTCAACGGTATTGTAGATTACCTGACCGGTAACACAAGTTGCGGAAACGGCAGTAAAGAGTGCATCAATAAAAGGAGTAGCTTGACCACTTTTAGAAGCAATCGGCAAACTTAATAAAGTTGCCCCAGTTAGAATAACCAATAAAAATCCTAAACTTAAATACTGTGGTATTGTTAGATTTTTTAAAGATCTTTTATTCATCAATTGTCTCAAGTTCTAAAGCTACATTATTAATCTCTTTATTACCTGATAACACCACAACACGATCACCCTTCTTAAATACATAGTTTGATTCAACTAAGAAAGAATACTTATCATCGCCTGGATCCTTAACTCCTAAAACATTTAGTTTTGAGTTACCAACTAGATCTAGATCGCGTAGTGTTTTATTTTGCCATTCATCTAAGGCTTCAATTTCGATAATGTGATAATCATCATCTAACTCTAATAAGTCTTGAACGCGTGCTTGAGCAATTTCTGAACCTAGTTCAATTCCAATTTCAACCTCAGGTAGTAAAACACGATCAGCTCCAACTTTCTCTAAGACATCTTTATACATCATATTCTTCGTTTTAACGATGATATTTTTTACCCCTAATTTTTTAAGGTGGAAGATTGCTGTAATCGTTACTTCTAGTTGTTCACCAGTTGCGACAATTGCAGTATCAGCACGGTCGACAAATGCCGCCTGTAAATTATCAATTTTTGTGAAGTCACCTTGAACAGCATTAGTAATAATATTACTAACCTCTTCAACATGATTCATATTCTTATCAATCGCAATTACTTCAACACCATTTTTCGCAAGTGTTTTCGCAACCGCAATCCCGAATAAACCTAAACCTAATACTGCGACAATACGTTCTTCATTCATTCTAATACCTCCAAATAACTAAATTAATAATACTCCTCTTTAGATGACATAGCAAGAAGATATATTATTAATATGCAAGTTTTAAAAATCATTATGAAATACTTAACTCCATTATACTAAAAAAGCCATCTATTAGAAAACTTTGCGATTAGATAAAAATGTTCAGTCAAGTAAATAACCTAGTTCTAATCGAACATTTTGCTCACTCATATCATTATTCGAATAAGCACAGGTATCAAAACCTATTAACTTAAAGCCATACTTAAGATAGAAGCTAATTGCCGGATCATTACCCGATTGCGTTTCTAAGATTAGAGCACGATATCCTTCATCCTTAGCCCGTTTAAGCGCCAAATCCATTAGCTGATGGCCAATCCCTTGACGGCGATAACTATCAGCTATCCAAAGTTCACTAACGCGCAGTCGATTAGACCACTCCTCAACTACCGTCTCAATTACCGCAACCAATTCACCATCTTCAACAATACCCCACGCTTTAATATCATCCCAAAAATCTTGAAATAACCTATCCATATCATCAGGCATATTTTCATATGGTTCATTAAACTTTAAGCGTTCAAACGAAATATTAAATCCATCTATCTTTAAGTCATAGTAGTAATTTGATAGATAGTGAAAGTTTAAAGTATGACTTTTCCACTCTTCCCGATTTAACTCTATTAATGAGACAAGATTACTTTCATACAGTTTCTCTGTACCGATTACTCTAGTTGCAATTGGATTCCTCTTACTTATTTTAGCAATCCAGTACCTAATAATTAAGTTTGAAAGTGAAAATATTTCAATCATTGATAATATCACCGACTACTAAAAGACCCTCGTCAGAATAGAGTATGTACATAATAGTAATCAATATACGGATTGAATTTTAGATTTCTAGGATTCAATCCTTTTTCTTTTAAGTGTAGATTATTGAAATAAAAAAGAACTTCATTATCCAGAATGGATATGAAAGTTCTCATTAGTTAAATCTCAATTAATGATGCTCCATAAGATAAGCCACCACCGAAGGCAATGACAATTATTTTAGCGTTTTCTTTGATAATACCTTTTCTTAAGGATTCATCTAAGAGTATTGGTACACTAGCTGATGATGTATTACCGTAGTACTCTAGGTTTGTCAGAAACTTATCTTTGCTTGTCTTTAAGCTTCTTGCTGCCATGTTTAAGATACGTTGGTTAGCTTGATGTGAGACAACATAATCAATATCATCAATTGATAATTTGTTTCGAGTTAATAAGTCTTTAATAGTTTTATTGACAACACGTACGGCAAACTTAAATACTTCTGAACCATTCATTTCAAAGTACTCTACTTTATTTAGTGCATCTTTGGTAAATGGGTTAGTTTGCATATCAGATACTTTTAGTGATAATGATGAATCACGATCGATTTCGCCACCGAGAATCGTATCAATAATCCCTTTATCTGACGCTTCAAGAACCACTGCCCCAGCTCCATCACCAAATAGGATTGAGGTTGAGCGATCAGTGAAGTCTAAGGTTTTAGAGTTCATGTCTGATCCAACAACTAAGATCCGTTTATATATCTTAGCTTTAATATAAGCATTAGCTGTTTCAAGCGCAAATATGAACCCTGAACAAGCTGCGTTTAGATCAAAGGTTGGAATTGGTCTTCGAATATTTAAGGTCTTACGAACTTCTGCCGCTAATCCCGGAATATAAGAATCCGGGGTGTATGTTGCGGCAATGATACAATCAATTGATTCATAATCAATGTTTTCTAAGGCTTTAATCGCAGCATAACTTGCCATATGAGCATTAGAATCTTCTTCAAAGCGACGCTCTTTAATTCCAGTTCTTTGACTAATCCACTCATCGCTTGTATCCATGATTTTCGCAAAGTCATCATTTGTAACAACTTTACTTGGTAAGTAAGATCCACTTGCAATTATTCTAGTTTTCATGAATTATTTCTCCAATATTTCTAAATCGATTGTAGCGATCATTTTTTATTTTATTTGGGCGCTGTTTACTTAAAACACTTAACTCACGATATAAAGTTTCTTCTAAGTAGTTAACAGTTTTACTTACATCCTCATCTTCATGAATGATCTTATCAATGACTCCAAGCTCAAATAAATCTTTGGAAGTAATCTTCATCATATCCGCAACTTCAGATGCCATACTTGCATCTTTAAATAGTATTGACGCAAAGCCTTCTGGCGATAGGATTGAATAAATAGAGTTTTCTAACATCCAAACTTGATTTGAAACTGCTAGGGCTAAGGCACCACCTGAGCCGGCTTCACCTAAGATAATCGCAATCGTTGGCACCGATAGATCCATCATTTGTATTAGGTTTTGAGCAATTGCTTCACCTTGACCGCGCTCTTCCGCTTCAATACCAGGATATGCTCCAGGTGTATCAATAAAAGTAATGATTGGACGCTTGAATTTTTCGGCCTGTTTCATTAGAATTAAAGTTTTACGATAACCTTCTGGGTGGACCATACCAAAGTTATTCTTAATGTTCTCTTCAGTTGTGGAACCTTTGATAACACCAATTATTGTCACAGGCATGTCACGAAGTTTCGCAATTCCACCATAGACGGCTGAGTCATCACCATAATAGCGATCACCATGTAGTTCAATAAAGTTAGTAAAGATTTCATCCATAAAGAAACGACTTGATGGACGATCACTAGCACGAGCTATTTGGACCCGATCCCAAGCACTGAGTTTACTCTTATACTCATTCTTTAAAATCGATAGTGATTTCTCTAAATGTGAAGTATCTAAGTTATCTTTACTTAGAGCTTTGATTTCTTTTTCAATTTGTTTAATTTTTAAGTTCATTATTTCACCTCATGTAACTCTAAGAGTTGAGTCAGAGTTGCCTTTAATTCGCTTCGATGAACAATTTTATCAATGAAGCCTTTTTCTAGTAAGAACTTTGATCTTTGAAAACCTTCTGGAAGTGGCTCACGCATGGTTTGTTCAATTACGCGTGTACCAGCAAAACCAATTAAGGCTTTCGGCTCAGCAATAATAATATCAGCTAGCATAGCAAAACTTGCCGTAACACCACCCGTTGTCGGATCAGTTAGAATATTTATAAAAAGGTTACCGGCCTGTGAGTGTTTACCAACAGCTCCCGATGTTTTAGCCATATGCATTAAGGACATAATCCCCTCTTGCATACGGGCACCACCTGAGGCTGAGAATAGTAAGACTGGCTTCTTCTGTAAAGTTGCTCTTTCAAAAGCTCGCGTTATCTTCTCTCCAACTACAGTTCCCATTGATCCCATTAAGAAGTTAGGATCCATTATTACCGCAATAACATCATGACCTTTTAAAGATGCTTCAGCTAATACTACAGCATCATATACGCCTGATGAAGCACTTAAAGATTCAAGCTTTTCTTTATAACCAGGAAAATCAAGTGGGTCCTTTGATTTAACAATATGATTAAATACTTTAAAACTATCAAAGATTAAATGGACTCTTTGGGCAATATGCATACGAAAGTGATAGTCACATTCAGGACATACCCATTTCGAGCGTCTTAAGATATCAACATCCATTAGCTCATTACAAGCTGGACATTTTTCATACATACCTTTAGGAATTTCATTTTTGTAAGGAAGTGAAATTGATACTCGTGATTGATCCACTTTCTCTTTTCTATTTTTTAATCGATTAAACATAGTTAGTCTCCTTTCAATAAGTCATTAACTAAAGCTGTTGTATACGTATTATTCACAAATTTATCTGATAGTAATACTTCTAGTTGGAAATCAACATTGGTTTTAATTCCAACAATATCTAATTCTTCAAGACAAGCTATTGCCTTCGCCATCGCTTG
>JAAYHR010000042.1 GCA_012735275.1 Erysipelothrix sp. | reverse complement strand
TAAAGAAAAGTTTTTCTTGTCTTTATTGCTTAAAGTGAACTTATTTCATGTTTTGGCAATAAAAAAACTATTCAGCATTGAGAATGTGAATAGTTTTGATTAATTTTATTAAGCTTTTTTGAAGTTATCTTCTGATACTTCAACAATTTTTCCATCTTTAACTAAAGCTGCAATATTACGTTTAATAGTTGCTTCGATAGTTGAGTTTTTTGGATAAATAGTAGCTGCAATGTTTTGGTGAGCTAAAACATCTTCAGTTGTGAATTCATCTGCAACGTGACGGTCAATAATGTTAAACACTACATCAGCCCAGTTACTTCCGTAATCAGCATCTTCTGAAACTTCAACAGTTTCAACTACTTCTTTAACTTCTTTTACTTCTTTAACAGCTTTAACTTCTGCTACTTCTTTAACAGCTTTAGGTGCGTTAGCATTGTTTTCTAATGCTTTGTTCGCTGCTGCTACTAATGCGCTGAATCCAGCTTCATCATGAATAGCCATTTCTGATAACATTTTACGGTTAACTTGGATATCTGCTAATCTTAATCCGTGAGTTAATTGTGAATATGTTGTTCCGTTTAATCTTGCTGCTGCGTTAATTCTTGTAATCCAAAGTTTACGCATTTCACGTTTAACTTGTTTACGTCCAATGTATGCGTATCTTTGTGAACGCATAACTTGTTCATTAGCTGTTCTGTATAGACGGTGTTTCGAACCGAAATACCCTTTAGCTAGTTTTAATCTCTTTTTTCTACGTGCTCTACTTGCTACGTTATTTTTTACTCTTGCCATTGTTTCTTCCTCCTAATGTTAGTAATTAATTCTGTAATAAAGAATTAATTCTCTTTTGATCTGATGGGTGAACCAATGCAGATTTTCTTAATTGACGTTTTTGCTTCTGAGTCTTATGACTTGCCTTATGAGATCTAAACCCTTGAGCTCTCTTTAATTTTCCTGAACCAGTTTTCTTAAATCTTTTAGCAACTGATTTTTTTGTTTTCATTTTAATTTTAGCCATTTCAATACCTCTTTCTATTTTTTCGGGTTAATTACAACTGACATTGTATAACCCTCGATTTTAGGTCGATTCGTTGGTTCGCCATATTCTTTAATAGCTTCTAGGAAATCATTCATAATTTCTCTCCCAACTGCTTGTCTAGTAATTTGACGTCCTCTAAATCGCATATCAACTTTAACTTTATTACCATCTTTTAACCAACCTGTTGCTTGCTTAACTTTTGTATTAAAGTCCCCAATATCGATCACTGGAGATAGTCTTGTCGCTTTTAATTCTTGGACTACTTGATTCTTCTTTTGTTCTCTTTGACGCTTTTGTTGCTCATACTTATGTTTACCATAATCTAATAATCTAGCAACAACTGGATCAGAGTTTGGCGATACAACTAATAAATCTAAATTTAACTTACTAGCTTCACTTAAAGCATCTGCTTTACTCATTACACCAAGTTTCTCTCCATCTCCAGTAATAACCATCATTTCCTTAAAAGGTATTTTGTCATTTACTAAATCCGATTGTACTCTTTTTCTGTTTGAAATATTCATACACCTCCCCTGACAAATAAAAAAGTGGACACGAAGCATCCACTAAATAACATAAATCTCAAGTTGTTATGTAGCGTGTACCTAAAGCCTTTGGCTATCAGGTGAGAATTGCTTCTTCTTTCTACTCATTTATTTACTAGATAAGTATACCATACCTAAATAGCTATGTCAACGAGATTTACTCATTAAAACATATGTTGATTTTATTACTAAATAAAAAACAAGTCGTCTACAACAACTTGTTTTTTATTCCCTAAAAGCTAATTGCTTGCATTGGGCATACTTCAATACATACACCGCAATCGATACATAGATCGGCATCGCATTCAGCTTTGTTATCTGCGTTCATTGATAATGCACTTGTTGGGCAAACGCCAATACAAGCTTGAACACCAGAACAAGTTTCTTGGTTTACTGTTACAGCCATCGTAATCCTCCATTCTTCAGTTCTTACACACTAATTATATCACATGTCAAGCAAAGTGCCTAGATAAAATTAATTTTGTAATTTAATGAACATTAAAGGATTATCTTCGCCATCAATTTCAACATACTCATCATAGTATTGCTTAATAAGTCTTTCAACATAAGCCTCTTTTGAAGGGTTTGCTTCACAGACAATTAAGATTGATGGTTTTTTAAACAACTGATCACGAATCCATAAGACCGGTAAATCTTTCTTAGTTTCTAACATTTCTTCAATAATACGAATAAACTTAATCGCCACTTGATCTTCAACTGCTTCATCTTCATAATACTTATTCTCAAAGAATTCAATTAAGTAATCAAATAATAAGCCATCATTATCCAAGTAGTTTAATGGTGTTGACATCGTATGCAACCAATGAATCCACTCCACAATATACTCTAAATAATAATTATCTAGATTCACATCAAAGAGCATATTAATCGCACTTAACTCTTGGAAGATACGATTCTTAATAAAAGACTCAGAACCAGTATATTCATTAAGACCATTAATAAATCCTAACCTTACTGTTGCATGGTCAGATTCACTTGATACTATCTGATAAGAATAATCATAAGATTTAATAAAATCAACGATGTCTAAAACAACATCCTCTTTGACATTCATAATTACGGCTGAAGTATTATTTTCAATTATATCTCTTAGCGCTTGTCGCATATTCTCACCTCATAAATTTTTCTAATATATAAAACAAGAGATTCAATCCATTATCACTTGCAGACAAATTATCATCTTCAAGGTTTAAGAGCCCATCTCTTATTAGGCCACTTAAGACATCAGCATATAAGCTATTAAAATCCTCATCAAAACGTTGATTAAAACGCTTGATATCAAAACCTTTTTTCATGCGTAAATTCATCATGATAAATTCAAACATTTGATCTTCTTTACTAAGTTTGATCACTTGTGGTGAAATATCACCCGCTAAGTAATCTTTTAAGTTTCGAGTATTGGTATAACGTTGATTATTCTCTTTACCAGAGGCGTGTAGACCAACACCAACAAAGTCATCATAAGACCAATAAACTTGATTATGTAAAGACTCCTTACCCGAGATCGCAAAGTTTGCGATTTCATAACGTTTAATACCTTTACTATTTAAGTAATCAATTGCTAGTTCATACATATCAGCATCCAAATCATCAGGAGCTGGTTTATAGCCAAGCTTACCAAAAACCGAATCAGGCTCAATTGTTAAACCATAGATTGAAACATGATTGATCTTAAAGGAAGTAATCACATCCAGTGACTCTTTGACATCTTCTAAGGTTTGCGTTGGAATACCATACATTAAGTCTAAGGAAATATTATTAATTCCAGCTGCATGTAATGCATTCACCGCCGCTTCAACCTCTTCATTCGTATGACTACGATTAATTACTTTCAGTAAATGGGCTTGTGATACTTGCATACCAAGACTAGCTCGATTAATACCATAAGCACTCATTAGTTCCGCCTTCTCACTCGTTAGTGATTCCGGATTAATTTCAATTGTATACTCAATAACATTTTTAGTATAAGGCTTAATCATTGTAAAGAGTACTTCTAATTGATTAAGCGTTAAAGCTGATGGAGTACCCCCACCAATATAGATGGTTTCAATGTGACTAAGATCACGTGAATCTAAGTCATTCTTTAAAACCGCTAAATACTGATCGACAGTATCTGCGTTATTAATAACACGAGCAAAGTCACAGTAATAGCAAATCGCATTACAAAATGGAATATGAATGTATAAGGCGCGTGCCATATTACTCATCCATTGAAAGTACAGCCATAAATGCATCCTGAGGAATTTCTACAGAACCAACTGACTTCATACGTTTCTTACCTTTTTTCTGTGCTTCAAGTAGTTTCTTCTTACGCGAAATATCCCCACCATAACATTTAGCGATAACGTTTTTACGTAAAGCTTTAATGTTAGTACGAGCAATAATCTTTCCATTAACTGCCGCTTGAATTGGAACTTCAAACTGGTGTTGAGGAATTAATTCTTTTAATTTAATTGCCATGGCATTACCACGGTTAAAGGCAAAGTCACGGTGAACAATTAGAGCTAAAGCATCAACTGGTTCTGAGTTAATTAAAATATCCATCTTAACTAACTTAGACTCTTGGTAGCCAATCATATCGTAATCAAGTGAAGCATAACCTTTAGTTCCTGATTTCAATTTATCAAAGAAATCTAAAACAATTTCAGCAAGTGGTAATTTATAAGTAATCACATTACGACCATTTTCAACTTGCATATCGATATACTCACCACGTTTTTGTTGGCATAGTTCCATAACTGCCCCAACATATTCTTCAGGAGTTAAAATTGTCGCCTTAACATAAGGTTCTTCAATTCGATCAATCTCTTGTAATGTTGGAAGGAATGCCGGGTTATCAACTTTAATCATTGAGCCATCTGTTTTATATACTTGATAAATAACTGATGGTGCTGTCGCGATTAAATCTAAATCATGTTCACGTTCTAAACGCTCTTGAATAACATCCATGTGTAATAAACCTAAGAATCCACATCTAAATCCAAAGCCTAAAGCTTGCGAAGATTCCGCTTCAAATTGTAGTGAAGCATCATTCAATTGCATCTTTTCTAATGCATCACGAAGATCATTATATTTTTGGTTATCAGTTGGATATAATCCAGCATAAACCATTGGATTAAGTTTACGGTAGCCCGGTAAACTCTCCGCTGTAGGGTTTTTCTTAGTCGTAACTGTATCACCGACTGAAACATCCTTAATTGTCTTAATCGCCGCTGAGAACCAACCAACAGCCCCTGGAGTTAACTCTTGACGCTTAACTTCCCCTGGTGAGTAGATTCCAACCTCAACAACTTCATGCGTTGTACCACTTTGCATAAATGTAATTTCATCGCCAACTTTTAGCGTACCATCCATAATTCTAACGTTAACTAAAACACCACGGTATGCATCATAGTCAGAATCAAAGACTAAGGCTTTTAGTGGAGCTTGTGGATCGCCCGTTGGTGCTGGGACAAATTCAACAACCGCTTCTAATACATCTTCAATACCAATACCAGCTTTAGCTGATATTAAAGGAATGTCTTCTTTTGGAAAACCTAATAGGTTTTCAATCTCTTGTTTAACACGTTCAGGATCAGCATTTGGTAAATCAATCTTATTAATTACTGGAATTATTTCAAGATCGTTTTCAAGTGCTAAATAAACGTTTGCTAAAGTTTGTGCTTCAATCCCTTGCGCAGCGTCAACGACTAAAATCGCCCCTTCACATGCTGCAAGTGAGCGCGATACTTCATAAGTAAAGTCAACGTGCCCTGGAGTATCAATTAAGTGGAAAGTATAATCTTCCCCTGCTTTTGATTTATATTTAAGTTCAACTGCTGTTAACTTAATTGTAATTCCACGCTCACGCTCTAAATCTAGAGAGTCTAAAAGTTGCGACTGCATATCTCTTGTCGCAACTGTTTCTGTTTTTTCTAATATTCTATCCGCTAAAGTACTTTTACCATGGTCAATATGTGCAATAATGGAAAAGTTTCTTACCTTATCTTGAATCATAAAATCCCGCCTAATCTATTTTTCATATGCATCAATAATCTTTTGCACGAGTGGATGTCTTACAACATCACGACTTGTTAAAGTTACAAATGCAATATCATCAATTTTTTGTAGCAAAGCGAATGCTGAAGCTAGTCCAGAATCCCTTTGATTTTTCAAATCTATTTGTGTTACGTCTCCATTAATAACCATTTTAGAGTTAAAGCCTAATCTAGTTAAAAACATCTTAATTTGGGTCTCAGTTGCGTTTTGTGCTTCATCTAAAATTATAAATGCATCATTGAGCGTACGACCACGCATATAAGCCAAAGGAGCAACTTCAATTATACCATTTTCAATGTATTTTTCTACCTGCTCAACTGCAAGCATCTCATTTAGAGCATCATAGAGTGGAATTAGGTAAGGATCAACCTTTTCCTTGAGATCACCGGGAAGAAAACCAAGGTTTTCACCAGCCTCAACGGCAGGTCTAGTTAAAATAATCTTGTTAATTTCCTTATTCTTTAATAAGTCGGCAGCATAAGCTACAGACAAGAAAGTTTTACCAGTACCGGCTGGTCCAATTGAAAATATAATGTCTTTAAGTAACATTTGATCAACAAACTCACTTTGACCAATTGTTTTAGGGAAAATGTTTTTACCAGCTTTACTTTTCGCAATAATTTTTTTACGTAATTTTGAATAAAGATTTTCCTTATTTTGCTTAACAAGATTACAAATATAAATTATATCGCCCGACTTTAAAACTTGATGACTTCTAATCTCACTAAGCATTACACCAAGCACTCTTTCGATTTGATCTTTATATTGCTTATCCTTGACAAAAAAAGCCGAATTTATTAATACTAACTCGGTTTCAAAATAATCTTCTAACATTTTTATAAAACTATTATTGGGACCCGATAAAAGCTGAAGTTCATCGACAGTTATATCCTGAATAGATATCGTATTTTCCATATTCCCCTCCTATAAAGCTTTCTAACTAAATTATACACTATTAAGCTTAAATCATAAAAAAAGATGTTTACACATCTTTTTAGTATCTACCTTTTTTCTTACTCGCTTTACGTGCAGCTTCTGACTTTTCTTTACGTTTGATAGCTGGTTTCACATAGAATTCTCTCTTACGAGCTTCGGCAAGGGTACCGTTACGCGAAACTTGACGTTTAAAACGACGCAATGCGTCATCAAATTCTTCGTTATTTTTAATTACTACTTTTGACATATAAACCCTCCCTTCTGGGATTACATTTCCTAATTTACATAACTATTATAACCAAATTTTAAACAAAAATCAAGAACTAGTATTATTTCCTTTAGAAATTCTAATCATTTGAGCAAATGATGCATAAAACGATTTGAATTACTCAAAAAGTTCTGATAATCCTTCACAATATAATGATCAGCATAGTCAACAATTGCATAATTATCTGAGAAATCATAAATAATCGCATTTGGATATGCCAGCAAGATTGGTGAATGTGTACAAATAACAAATTGACTACCAAGTTTAATCGCATCATCAATCAATTTAATTAAACTTAATTGATTATCAAGCGATAATGGTGTTTCGGGCTCATCCAATAAATAGAGCGAATTAGCTCTTAAACGATCAGAGAAGAAATTAATATAACCTTCACCATGCGAAACATTTAAATACTTATCTTCAATCTGCTTAAAGGCCGAAATATTGGACTTATGTAAGTTTGACTCTAATAGATAGCCCATACCAGATTTATTATCATGACGTGCTTCGGTATGATCTAGTAAATCTAGATGTTCCTTCTGTTCAAGTTTAGCCTTACTTAAGAAATTATAGAAATCCTCAGCCTGTAGATAATAGCCAGCTTTTAATTTTAGACTAAATGCTAAAGACAATGTTTGACTATAATCAAACTTATCAATATCACTACCACTTAAATTAATCGCATTTGCTAAACTAGCGATTGCTGCAAGCACAGTCGATTTACCCGAGCCATTATTGCCCGTAAAGAAAACAACTGGTGCCGCTAAATTAAGTTGATCAAAGTTAAAGAGCGCATATGGATATTTATTAGACTTAACTGAAGCCTTATTATTAATTGAAGTAAGCATGATCAATCACAGAGTTAATAAGAACTATTACTTACTTTATTAGATACAAGCGCAATTCCACTTGATGTACCAATACGATCAGCGCCGGCTTTAATCATAACTTCTAAGTCTTCAGGACTACGAACACCACCAGCGGCCTTAATCTTAATCTTATCTTTAGTTACAGCATACATTAAATTAACATCATTCAATGTCGCCCCTCGATCAGCAAAACCAGTTGAAGTTTTAATAAAGTCCGCATTTGCCGCTACAACAATTTCAGAAACTTTTGTAATCTCAGCATCTGATAGATAAGCCGTTTCAACAATCACTTTTAAAATCTTATCATCAATTGCTGCTTTGATAGCTTTAATCTCATCTAATACTAAAGCATAGTTACCATCTTTAAAGGCACCTGAGTTAATTACCATATCAATTTCATCAGCACCATGTGCGATTGCATCTTTTGCTTCAAATACTTTCGTTGCAGTCGTATTAGCCCCAAGTGGAAAACCAATAACTGTACAAACAAGAACATCTGAATCTTTTAATAATTCTTTCGCATAGGCAACATGACTTGGATTGACACAGACAGCTTTAAAATTATATTCAATTGCTTCTTGGCAAAGCTTTTCAATCTCAAGCTTAGTTGCGGTTGGTTTAAGTAAAGTATGATCAATATATTTATTCATTTTCATTCTCCTTTTGTAAATATTCCTTTAAAATTTCTCTAACAATATTAACGTCACCCATATATGTTTCCTTACCACTATCTAAGGCCATATAAAGGTCATTCCCCTTACCGAGGACTAAGATAATGTCACCGTTATTAGCAAGCTCAATCGCCTGATAAATAGCATCATAACGATTTTCAATTACGATATAGTTTTGTTCAATTCCCTCAGCAATTTGCTTAGAGATTGCAACAACACTTTCATTACGCGGATCATCTTCCGTTAAAATAATCATATCAGAGTACTTATCTGCAATCTCACCTAAGATCGAACGCTTTAAGATATCACGCTCACCCGCTGATCCAAAGACAGAAATAATCCGTTTATCGCCAACAATTTCTTTAGCATACTTAAATAACTTCTCAAAGCCATCTGGAGTATGCGCATAGTCAACGATTACTTGGAATTGATTATT
>JAAYHR010000003.1 GCA_012735275.1 Erysipelothrix sp. | reverse complement strand
TGTGGACTTAAGGCAATCGTTTCGATATCCCAGTCAAAGCTTAGAATCTTACTTGTTGCTTTACTATTTAAATCATAGCTAGATAAATAGATAAACTCACTATCAACATTGGATAAATAGACTAGGGTAAATAAAAAGCACTTGGCTAAGTATTTCTTAGCTAAGTGCTTAATAATTTATTTTTGATAATTATTGATTCATTGATTTCATTATTTGACGTATTTGCGCTTCAGAAGGTTTTCTTCCCATTTGCCCATACATAGCTCTAATCATTGATTCATTAATTGGAGGATTGTCTTTAAGTTGCTTCTCAAACATTTTTTTAGTAACAAAGAATGCGATAATAGCACCAATCACAGCTCCTAATAATATCCATCCGATAACGGCCCAGTTCATATTATTCCTCCTATCTGTTAAGTTAATTTAAAGCCCAAGAGGCAACTATTCTCGGAACGAGTCCAAGGCGGTTCTCTGCGACAGTGATTAGTGAATTAATATTCAACACACAAAGTCGACTCTGAGATCCAAATAGTATAATGTTCGAAAATATATATACCTCTTGAGTAATTACATTATACCAAATAAAACTTGTTTACAAAAGTTATATCAGTTATTTTCTTCTTTCGCTTTGACAACTGATAGATATAGCTCAGCAAGTTGGGCATCACTTGCTTTTGATGGTGCGTCCATCATTGGATCTTTAGCTTGAGCATTTTTAGGGAATGCGATTACTTCTCTGATTGAATTCTCTTTTGCAATTAACATTGCTAAACGGTCAAGGCCGAAGGCAATTCCACCATGTGGTGGTGTTCCATATTCAAAGGCATCGATAAAGAAACCAAATTGATTACGAATTTCTTCATGAGTAAAGCCAAGAACTTCAAACATTTTTGTTTGATCTTCATTGTTATAGATTCTTAGTGATCCACCACCTAGTTCATAACCGTTTAAGATCATGTCATAAGCGATAGCACGAACCTTACCTGGTTCTGTATCAATTAGATCTTTATCTTCGTCCATAGCACGTGTGAATGGATGGTGTCTTGCAAAGTAGCGATCTTCTTCTGCATCATATTCTAATAATGGGAATTCTGTTACCCATAGGAAGTTGTAAGCATCGTGATCAATTAATTCTAATTCATTTGCTAAGTATGATCTAATTGCTCCAAGTGCTGTACATGAAACTTCAAAGTCACCTGATACTGCAAGAACTAGATCGTTTTCAACTAAGTTTAATTGTGATTCTAAGTTAGCAATTTCGGCTTCTGAGAAGAATTTTAAGATTCTTCCATCAAGTTTACCTTCAACAAATTTCATATCTAAGACACCATGACCACCATGTGCTTTAACGATGTCTAATACTTTATCAATACCCTTACGAGTAATGCTTGCATAGTTTGGAACAACGATTGCTTTAATAACTTTACCTTCACCAAGGCCTGATTGTAGAACTTTGAAATCAGTGTTTGCGAATACTTCACCTAAGTCATGGAATTCTAAACCAAATCTTGTATCTGGCTTATCTGTTCCATAAGTGTGCATAGCTTCACTCCATGTCATACGTTTGAATGGTGCAGTAATATCACGGTCTAAAACTTCTTTAAAGACTTTTTGCATCATTTCTTCTGTCATTGCTTGAATTTGACGATCAGATAAGAATGAAGTTTCAATATCTACTTGTGTAAATTCCATTTGACGATCGGCACGTAAGTCCTCATCTCTAAAACATTTAGCGATTTGGTAGTAACGTTCAAAGCCTGAGATCATTAATAATTGCTTATAGATTTGTGGTGATTGTGGAAGTGCATAGAATTCACCTGGATAATTTCTTGAAGGTACTAAGTAGTCACGTGCACCTTCTGGCGTTGATTTACCAAGAACTGGTGTTTCAATATCGACAAAGTCTTGTTCATCTAAGAATCTTCTAATTACTGAAGCTATTTTTGATCTTTGAATTAAGTTAGCTTGCATATTTGGACGACGTAAGTCTAAATAGCGATATTTCATACGAACTGCTTCAAGTGCATCTGTTTCATTATCAATAATTAATGGAGTTGTTTTAGCAGTATTAATTACTTCTAATTTTTCAACTACAATTTCGATATCGCCTGTTAGCATGTCTGGATTTTTTGATTGTCTTTCAACAACTTTTCCTAAGACTGATATAACATATTCTGATCTAACATCATGAACTTGATCATGGAATGTTTCATCAAAGACAAGTTGTGTCTTTCCATAGCGATCTCTTAAATCGATAAATGCCATTGAACCAAGGTTACGTTTTTTCGCAACCCAACCAACTAATCTTACTTCTTCATTTACGTGCGTTATTCTTAACTCACCATTATTATGTGTTTTCATTAAACAGCTTCTCCTTCATTATCATTTTTCATTTTGATAACTAACTCTAGTAGTTTATCAATTGAAATATTTTCTTGTTCTTGATTAACAGTATTTTTTACAGTTACTGTTTCTGCATCTGATTCGCTTGATCCAATTAGGGCAACTAGTGGAGCTTTTAAGCGATCAACTGTTTTAAATTGTGATTTCATTGAACGTTTTTCCATCGTCATATCAACTGAAATACCATTAGCTCTTAATAGCGCTGCGACTTTCATTGCATAAGTACGGGCAGTTTCATCTAAGACTAAGATATATAAATCAGGTCCAACCATTTCTCCAAGATCAATATTCTCAGCTTCTAGAGCTAATAAGAAACGCTCAATTCCCATACCAAATCCGACAGCTCCCATTTCTGGTCCACCAAATTGTTCAACTAAATAATCATAGTGTCCACCACCAAGAATTGTTGATTGTGATCCCATATCTTTATGTGTAGAAATAAATTCAAAGACAGTGTGTGAGTAGTAATCTAAACCACGAACCATACGGTGATTCTCTGTGTACGGTATATTTAACTCATCCAATACTTCTTTAACTTGAGCATAGTATGCTTTTGATTCATCATTTAAATACTCATAATTAAATGGAGCATTAATAATCGCTTCATGTTTGTGATCAACTTTACAGTCAAGTATTCTTAATGGGTTTTGTTCTAAGCGACGTTTACAGTCAGCACATAACTCACCAATTACCGGTGTAAAGTGTGCGACAAGTGCCTCATTATAGGCAGCTCTTGATTCACGATCACCAATTGTATTTAGTTCAATTACAAACTCTTTTAGATTAAATAGTTTCATAAATGAATAACCAAATGAAATTACTTCAGCATCTACAAATGGACTCTTAACACCAATACTCTCAATTCCAAATTGATTAAAAATACGGTAACGACCCTTTTGTGGATTTTCTGATCTAAAGTTAGTTCCTAAATAATAATATTTAAGTGGAAGATCAGGCCTAGCATACAGTTTGTTTTCAACAACTGAGCGAATAATTCCGGCTGTCCATTCTGGTCTAAGTGTTAATGAGCGATTACCATTATCTAAGAATGTGTACATCTCTTTGTTAACAACATCTGACGAGTCATTTTCACGGGCAAAAACTTCGGTAAATTCAAATTCTGGAATTCTTATTTCGCTAATATTATATAGTTCACACAAACGTTTAGCGACGCCTTCAACAATTTTAAATTCATACATATCTTGGTCAAATAAATCCTTAACCCCTTTTACTTTTCTATACTTACTCATAATTCCTCCTTAGGAAATAAAAAAACGCCCTCATATAAGGACGCTGAATTGCGCGATACCACCTTACTTAACAGTAAATGCACTCTAATTGGTAACGTCAATTAAACGAATATTCCTACTTATTTCAGAATATTTACTCCAAAGTGTCATGAATAATTAGCCATTAAGATTTTTCAGCAAATCAATCTCTCTCTAAAAATATTTAACTATTCAATTCTTTATCATTGATATGTGCAAATAATACCATAAACCAGCCAAGTAGTCAATTTTATTATCTGTTTAAACAGGCCTTGATTACTAAAGTTTTATCCTTTTAAATTAACTAGAACACTCTCAAAAGAAAAGTCCTCAGCATGATAGTAAGATATTCCATATTCAATAACTTGATCCTTATTATCATATGAGACACCTTCAACTTTTAGTGAATAAGCTGTCGAGGTTCCATAAAGAAAATCAGATATTTTCCCATCAACGGTTACCGCCGATACTAATTCTTGTAAGTAGTGGATTTTAACATTGTAGTCATCACTTAAAACTTGATAGATAGAATCAACTTCAAAATCATACTTTTCTAGATTAGTTACTAAGTGTGGATTGATAAAAGATTGTTCAAAGAGGAATGGTTTACCATCAACATAACGAAAACGTTCTGTAAAGTAAACTTCCGTATTGGCTTCAAGTTTCATAGCTTCTAGAATATTCTCATCGGGTATAATCTTTTCAAAGCGTGAGATGCGCGTTGAAGGTAATCTTCCTGAATCTTTGATCATTGAAGTAAATCCAAAGATTGATGATGTTTTACGGATGATTTCTTTTTGGACAAAAACACCAGTATCCGGAATACGGTAAACATATCTTTGCAGAATTAAATCAGAGATTACATTTCTAATCGTTGTTCTTGAGACACCATATTGGTCCATTAGATCTCTTTCCGTATCGATTTTTTGATCATATTTAAACTGACCAGCTTTTATTTTATTGATAATATCGTTAACGATATCTTTTTGACTATATACTTGCATATTATCATCCTTACTATTATATATTTTGTTCTATTAAATTATCTATGTGTTAAAATAATACATAGAAAAGAGGGTTAATTTATGGATAAGATTAAACTATTAGTATTTGATATAGATGGTACACTAATTGATCGAAGTAAGCAAACAGTAGAAGCATCTGCTAAGGCAGCGATTAATCAAGCTAAAGAAAAAGGCTATGAGATTTTAATCGCAACTGGTAGATCATTTTTCTTTATACATGAAGATGTTAAGAAATCGATTGATACTGATTTCTTTGTCACAGTTAATGGAGCATGTTTAAATGATCCAAGTGGAGAAATAATTCAATCATACGCATTTGATAACGAATCGTTAAAAACACTAATTGATTATTGCCAGAAGAACAATTACGACTTAGGCATTAAATATAATAAATTTATCGGTGTCTATGGTGACTATAATAATTTTGTAAAAAATTATGTAGGCCATGATCATCCCGGCGTTAAATATTTAAAGTTTGATGAGCACAATGACTTCTATAAAACTAATGATGCCTTAGGTGTATATTACTTTGCACCAACGGAAACCCTAGCTGAAGTTGCGGCTTTAATCCCTAACTTAAGTTTTGTCCCTTCTGATCAATCAGCAATTGAAGCAATGCGCTGTGATGTTGATAAGACAAAGAATATCGAAGATGTCTTAAAACGCTTAGACCTAACTTGGGATAATGTCGCTACATTTGGTGACGCACATAATGATATTGAAATGTTGCAGAAAGCAAGATTTGGTGTCGCAATGGGTAATGCCCACGATGAAGTAAAAGAACATGCTGATTATGTCACTAGTCATATTCTTGATGATGGCATTGAGAAAGCATTAAAACATTTAAATATTATCTAAAAATAAAGCAGCACACGAGTGCTGCTTTTCTTATATTAGAAATGTTTTACACGATCTTCGTATTTAGCATATAGGGCATCATTATCAAAGCCATCCACATTTTGTGATTGGAAGATTGGTAATTCAACACCGTCTGCTGCTAAGATTTTTAAAGCTTCGTTAACTGCTGTATTAAGAATTAACATTGATGAAAGACTTGATGCTGGAGCCGTTAAAACGCCACCAACTTCTTCCATTGCATCGCCTTCTGGAACACAGTTGTCTAAAATTAAATCCGCAAATTCATATAATTTCTTACCTGAATGGTGGCGGCTAGTAGTTTTTTTACTTTGCTCATAGTTTGTTAGAGCAACTGTATAAATACCTTCTTTTTGTGCACGCATTGCCATTTCAATTGGTACAGCATTTCTACCTGAGTTTGAAGTAATAATCATCATATCACCAGGTTGAATATTGTGTTGATCATACATGATATCAGCTAAGCCCGAAAGTTTTTCAAGCGCACCTGATCTTCTTGCTCCATTTGAAGTTAATGTATCTTGATCTAAGATCGCATTAACGTTTGCTAAACCACCAGCACGACAGAATAATTCAATTCCGATCATGTGTGAATGGCCCGTACCAAATACGTGAATGATTTTGTTATCACGGATATTTGTTGCCATTTCTTTTGCTAATGTCATAATTTCTTCTGCTTGTTCATTATTAACCTTATCAAATAAATCTTGTACTAGTGAAATATATTCAAATTTTTTAGCCATCTTAAATTCTCCCTCTGTATTTTTCTTTTAACTCATCATTTTGTTTTTTACTTGCTTCATTTTCTTCAAAGACTAGAACTGGTAACTCTTCTAAATCTTGTAAGTTTTTAATTGTTTCAAGTGCAACCCCTTGTGCTACATAGATACCTGATAGTGATGAGACTGATCCAATTTTCCCACCATCAGCTAAATCTAACATTGCATCACCTTTTGGTCCACAGTTATCAATAACAACATCTCCAAAGTCCATTAACTTCTTACCTGATGGATGGCGTGAATCTGAGTTAAGTGTGTGATCTAAACTAGTCACAACAATTACTTTATGATTACGCTCTTTCGCAGCTGCGGCTAAGTCAATAACTAAACCATTGATTCCTGAGTTTGAAATAATAATGAAAACATCTTGATCAGATATTTCATATAAGTCAAAAAACTTACTAGCAACGCCTGGTCTTCTTTCAAAGATATTATCCATATCTCTAAATTCTTCTAACGTGTACATACCTGATGTCACAAAATCACTGATGTTCATTGTATGAACTGGAACTAATGATCCTGGTCTACCTTGCATTTCCATACCAAATCCAACTGAGTGTCCTGTTCCAAAGACTTGAATAACACCACCATTTTTAATGGCATTAGCACAAATTGCTCCGGCTTCTCTAATGTTGTCAGCTTGTTGCTCTAAAACATTATCAATCACTTTAAATGTATCTTCTAAAAATGCTTGTGTATTTATCTCTCTCATAGTTTCTCCTAAGAATTCCAACGGCCATCATATTTTGATGTTAAATTTTTATTATGCTGATCAGCACCTTCAATGTTCATAGACCATAACACTGCTGGCTCATAGTTTTTAGATTTCATATATTTATAAATTTCCATTGTTAAAGATTGCGCAAACATATTGGCAACTAAGTTTGAAACTTGACTTACTTGTAAGTTATCTAAACTAAAGATTTGGTCTGGATAAGCAATGTGTAAATCAACGATGTGATCAACTATTGCAAATAGTTCTTGGGCATTTTTTATATTAGTAGCTTCGACAGCTGACTTGTTAGTAATTAAGTAAACATTATGACCATTTGCTTTCGCAAGTTTTGCTAAATCTAATGTTACCTGATGTACTTCCGTTGAAACATAAAGTAAGAATGCATCATTAGCTTCAACATTATACATAGCCATTAATTTCTCAGCTAAGTCATCACGCTTTAAGTAATCTTCCGCTAAAGTTTCTTCAGTGCTAATAACACCTCTAAGTGGTAGATCACGCATGTCCATAATGTGGTATTGAACGAGTCCACCTGCTCTAAACCCTAACTCCATACTTAAGGCAAGATCATGTCCGACTCCAAATAATTGGATAACCCCATCTTTGATCATGTCTTCTGAAACTTTTACTGCCAATTCGTTAATGTCATCTTGTGATAATTCAAATGAACGTTTAACGATATTATTAGTAGTTTCAAAATAATCTTTTAATAAATTGTTTTCCATAAGCTTTTAATTAGCCTCCTTATTTTGTTTATACCTTCCCCTGAAATATAACACCATATTTGGCTAGTGTCAATGTTTTCGACCCCATTTACACAATATTTACATAGATTGTATATACAATACTCACACAAATTAATAATAAGTATTGAACTAGTTGAAATAAAGAGTATAATATCATTAATAGAAGGTTAATAACCTGTGCGATGAAACTTATCTTCGCTATTTTCCCTGATTAGTCAATCAGGCCAACTAAGTTATTTAGTTGAATACTGTTATGTTTTTTTGTATGTGAATACTTATAGATAAGGAAATATTAATGAAGAAAAAAGATAACTACACGATGAATTTTGCCATGATGTATTTAGTTCATTACACGAGCTTTGCATTAATTTCATCTCAAAGACAATCATTTTTAAATCATGTTGGTTATAATCTTAACCAAAGATCATACATTTTTGCGATTATCCCGATTGTAACAATATCCATGCAGATGATTGCTGGATATTTTTCTGATCGCTATCGTACCGTTAAGAAGATAATGCTTCCATTAATCTTATTTTCAGCAATTACATCATACTTCTTTTATTCGATTCAAGTCCAATTTTATATTTTCCATTTCGCAATTGCCCTATTATCACAATCATTTGTAATTGCGATTACCGACTTGTCCGATGTTTGGGTCTTAGCATCTGAAGGACCATATAAAAATAATTATGGTTTTATTCGGGCATTTGGTTCTGCTGGTTGGTCAATTGGATCTTTCCTTTTAGCAAGAATCGTTTTCGCATTCGGCTATCAAGGTTTAGCAATGAGCATCTTACTCTTATCAATTATTATCTTAGTAATTATGATTGCGATTACTGATGATAAGGCCTTAAAAGCAACCAGTGAAGTTAAGGAAGCAATTAATATTAAAGATATTATTGAACTATTTAAAGATAAAGATTATCTAATCGCAATCTCCATGTTACTCTTTGTAAACTTTGCTGTTAACTTAACCGGTTTTGTTGTTGTTGAGAAAATATTAGAACTTGGTGGA
Source organism: Erysipelothrix sp. (assembly GCA_012735275.1). Taxonomy (GTDB): domain Bacteria; phylum Bacillota_I; class Bacilli_A; order Erysipelotrichales; family Erysipelotrichaceae; genus JAAZDN01. The sequence continues at coordinate 37,032 of JAAYHR010000003.1, read as the reverse complement.
AATGAATTTGTAATCTCTAATCGTGGTATGATCGCAGCCGGAGTTGAAGTTCCACTTATGTTAATTGGGGATCGTATCTACAAGCGCATCGGTGCTTTAAATATGGCGATAATTGGTATCTCAATGCATACCCTTCAGTTCTTTGGATACTTCTTTGCAACATCCAACAACGCAATTCTATTTATAACAATTGGGCAAGTAATTTCAGTACCGCTCTATCAGGTTTCCATTAAGTATCTACTACTAAAGATGTCGCCTGAAAAATTAAAAACAACCGGTCAGATGACAGGTCCAGCAATTGTAAACGGATTAACAGGGATTATCTATCCACTAGTTGCGGCAGCAGTTATTACAAGATTTAATGTTTCGACTCCATTTATTATTTCAATACTATGTGGATTTGCTGGAATTTCAATTGGATTATATTTAAAAGTCAGAATGAAAGGTGAACTAGTCTAATGCTTAAACATGGGCAAGTAAGTCATATCGAAATCAATGTCAGAAACTTAGATGAAGCAAAAAGTTTCTACACATATTTATTAGCTAAGTTTAACTATGAGCTATATCAAGAATGGGAACTAGGCTTCTCACTGAAACTAGATAATACTTATCTAGTCTTTGTTCAAGTTGAAGCTGACTTTGCTAACAATTCTTATCATCGAAAAAACATTGGTCTTAACCATTTAGCATTCATCTCAGATTCAAAAGCCCTTATTGATGAACTTAGACAAGACTTAATTTCTAAAAATATTAAACTACTATATGATCAAGACTACCCACATGCTGGTGGGTCGACATATTCCCTCTTCTTTGAGGGACCAGATAGATTAAAACTAGAAGTAACTTATTTAGATTAAAGGAGGATTTTATGCAAATCGGATTTGGACAAGCAATTATTACCCCAATCATGGATACGGAAATGGTTGGATATACCCCAAGTAGAAACTGTGATGGTATCGAAAAAGATATATATGTTAAAGCTGTTTCTTTAGTTGATAATGATAAGACCTATACCTGGATCACAGGTGACATCTTAGGCTTTGATCTTTTCTTTCAAGATCAACTATTAAAAACACTCGATAGTGATGGAATTACCATTGAGCATTTTCAAATGTTCTCAAGTCATACTCACTCAGCGCCTAAATGCTTAAATGAAGCAGAGTATAATAGTCCTAATACTAAACAGTCTGAAATAGATTACTTTGACTATCTGCTTAAACAAGCAAAGACAGCCATTGTAACTAGTATTAACTCTAAACAAGACTTTACTTATAAATATGCACATGGCAAGATGGAAAACTTTCAAACTAATCGCATCAATAAAGATGCTGAGGCCTTTGATGATATTCTTGTAATTGAGATTAGCCAAGCTGATGCTAATAAGAGTTTACTCTACTCATTTGCTGGTCATCCAACGATCTTAGATTCAAAAAGTACATTAATATCACCTGATTATGTTGGCGTTATTAGTCAAGCATTAGCAAGTGATTATACTTATAACCTTTTCTTTAATGCACCATGTGGTGATATGTCGACACGCTACACTAAGCGCGAATCATCGATTGCTGAACTTGAGCGTTTAGGGATGATTGCTTATGAAAATATTAGGAAAACATTAACTAACTTATCAGAATCAAAACAGATAAAAAATTATAAGTTTACCGATTATACTTATGATTTAAAAGTAAAAGATTTCTTATCAATTGAAAGAGCTCAAAAATTATATGATGAAAGTTTACTTGCCTATAATAATGGGCTTGCTGATAAGCTAGATAAGTATGCCTTAAGGGCATTACGTGGAACGCTTGAAGGTAATATGATTAACTTACACCATAGTAAACAAGGATACACTATGACGAGTTACCCGTTCAATTATTCCATTGTTGAGATTGATGGTTATAAGTTTTTAAACCTATCGGGAGAAATCTTTACTAGTTTAGTTAGCCAACTTAATTTAGATAAGGTTTGGCCAATATCATTATCTAATCAATATCGAACTTATCTCTGTGATAAGCAAGCCTTTGATGCTAATACTTATGAAGCCTTATCAAGTCTTTTTGAAAAAGGTCAGGCTGAACTAATGATGGATAAGATCAACAAAGATTTAATTTAGCAAATAAAAACCTGAATCATTTGATTCAGGTTTTCTTATTTTTCAGATACTCTTAGATAAACGCCATTGATTTCGGCACCTATAATCATTATTGTTGCGATAACATTAATCCAAATTAAGAATACAACAATCCCTCCAAGTGAACCATAAGTTATATTATATGATGCAAAAGTATTAACATAGAAACCAAAGATCATTGAACCAAGAATTGATCCAAGGGTGGCAAAGACTGACCCTGGAATTGAATAACGAAATTTAATTTTACGGTTGGCTCCAATTAAGTATAGAACCGAGTAGACCAAATACATTGATACAACTGGAATTACAATCCGCAATAAGTGGGAGACCCAATAGAAGTATTCAGATATATTTAAAAAGACAAATAACTTATTGATAATTAGATTTCCAAAAACGATAAGTAAGAGCATTAGTATCATTGATGTTGCTAAAAAGATAGTTAGAAAGATTGATAAGATTGTTTTTATAACAATGTTTCTTGTTTCTTTAACGTCATAGGCTTTATTCATAGCGCGGATTAATCCGGAAATAGCTTTTGAAGCTGAATAAGTTGCGAAGACGATCGCAATAATTGTAATCGTATCATTGGAAAGTGAAAAGAGTTCTCTAAGAAAAGCATTAAGTAAGGGACTCAGTTCAAAGGGTAAGTTATTAATTACACTCTCATATAAGTTCAAATCTGATAGTGGTGTAAATCTGAGGAGCGATAAAAGGAAGATGAAAAATGGAAAAAGTGATAGTAATAAATAGTAAGCTAACATAGCTCCTGAATCACTAACCGAATTATTTTTCAACTGGATAAATAGTTGCTTAGCATATGGATAAAACTTCATATGACTGTATCTATCTAACCAAGCTTTTACTCGCTCCTGCATATTAATCACTCACTTCTATTTGAAAATATAAATTATTCTCATCCGACAAAGTTGGATTGTATTTATAATCAAGAATTTCTATTGCTTTTAGCTCATTGAGATTTTGAATATTATTTAAGACCATATGGTTAACAAACTGACCACGTGCCATTTTGGCTGCGGTTGCTAATGACTTACCTGCTTCATTAATAAAGTGAATATTAATAATATTATTATGTTCAAATGATTTCGCATATTCATTTGAAGCTAAGTTAATAATATATTCTTCATCTTTAAAATGATCAGTCAGATGCTCATTCCAGTATGTATACATATCTTTTTCAAATGGCATTAAATAGTCTAAGCGATAAGGCACAATTGCATCTGATGGGCGTAAGAGTCCATACATAGTTGAGAGAATAATCAGTTTATCATTTAGATAAGCAAAGTGTTCTTCACTATAATTGGTGATTGCAAGTTGCTTAAAAACAAGGCCATCATAGGCATTAATGGTTGCACAGCTTGCTTCTGCATCTTGATAGTAATCATAGGTTCTATCAATAATCTTATCTGATGCTTTATATAACTTCTTTAAGTCATCTTTTGAATAGGTCTTTAAAATCTTTCTAATCTTATCGGCTTGCTTACTAAAGATCGGATCACTGACTTGTATATCAAAAGCCTTATTAGTCATTGTTTTAGTTGGCGATAAAATTATCTTCATTTAATATCATCATAGTCCGATGCTTTATAGCCGACTAATACCTTTGAATCAGTTATTAATAATGGTCGTTTAATTAACATCCCATCCTTTGATAATAACGCTAGTCGCTCATCATCTGATAAAGTATCATAAGTTTCTTTTAAGTTTAAATCACGATAAGACTGACCACGTGTATTAAATAAAGTTTTAATATCTAAATTACCTAATTTAACCCAAGTTTTTAATTCTTCAACACTTGGAATATCAACTGTAATTTCACGATTTTCAAATTCAACATTACTTGCCTCTAAGTGTTTTCTAGCTTTAGTACAAGTAGTACATCCTTTATAACATAAAAATAAATTACTCATTTTATCTACCTCTTCCCTATTATAGCAAATTTACGTCTTTATATTGATTGGCAATGAAAAAAACTACTAGATTATCTAGTAGTTTAAATTAGTTTAAACGATCAATCCAAGCTTCAAATGCATAAGTGAATGATTTTAAGAAATCTCTTGTTGCTTGATTTTCAATCTTATCATCTGAATTAAACATATCTTGAATATTTGATAAGTATACTTCAGGAGTTTGCATAACATGAACATCTAAGAAGACAACTGCTTGTCTTAAATGATGGTTAGCTCCAAATCCACCAATATTTCCTTGAGCGATTGAAACAATTGCTCCTGGTAGGTCGTTCCAAATTGCATTACCATATGGCATTGAACCAACGTCAATTGCATTTTTTAATACGGCAGGAACTGAACGGTTATATTCAGGAGTTACAAATAAAACTCCATCAACTTCTTTCATTGAATTTCTAAACTCACTCCAAGCTGCAGGTGGCGTAGCTGTTTCTAAGTCTGAGTTGTATAAAGGTAAATTATTGATTTCAACAATCTTTGCTTCAACATTATCTCCAAACATAGAAATCAGTTCATTGGCAGTTTTTCTTGAAAAAGAATCTGCACGCATACTACCTACTAATACTGCTATTTTCTTCATAATATAATATCCTCCTAATTCGAACTAATATATATTATCACAGAATATTTATTGGGCAATAAAAGTGCTTTATTTTCTCGTAAAGATAATTCTTTGACTCGATAAGTAGGTAATAAAGAAATAAATAATGTAAATAAGAACTAAAATACCAACGGAAATTAAGATCATTTTAATCGAATCATTAGTTAACCCAAAGTTACCAATTACATTGTTAACAGCTTGAATACCAACAAATGAATGGACTAGTGCTAATAGTAATGGTAGCGCAAAGTAGATCAGTGAGTGCTTAAGAATTGATTTCTTCTGAAGTTTCTCAGATACTCCGATTTTATCTAACAATAGGTAGCGATCATAGTTATCACTGGCCTCACTCATTAATTGTAAGGATATAACCATTACCGAAACTATTAGGAATGTTAAACCTAAATATAATCCCAAATAAGTAAATAGTAGCGTTGATTCTTTCATTGAATTCTTCAGATCAAGACGTGATCCATAACCAATGTAATTTACAATTTCACTTAAGTCTTCACTATTATATAAGTCAAATACTAACTGATTACCTTCAGCTGGCACAACGCCATCTTTAAAGTTAATATTGTATATTTGATTTTGATGTTTACCGTTAGCAACTACTTCTAACTCAATTGTCTGAAGATCTTTTTCATCCATTACAACAATAATATCATTATATAAAGAAACACCTGATATTGATAAGAATACATCTTTCGCTTCTGTTACTTTAAAACTCTTTTCAAAGATATCAATATCTTGGCCACCAAGTTCTTCTAGTTGCTTATTAATATTTCCTTGATTCAAAGCTGAGTATAGCGCTATTTCATTATCCGCTAAAGTAATTTCTTTCAGATCATTAAAGACTCTCAGTTCATTATAATCTTTTAGCGTAATTGCCATTACACGTGCATAAAAATCTTTGTAATATTCTAGATTAGCAAAGATCGGATTTGTAGAATCTTCAAGCGTGTAGTGAACAATACTTTTATCAACTTCTAAATCATCGTGGACAAATATTTTATCGATTGTATCATCACTTTGATCAATTAAATCCGCTGCAAGTGTAAAGTCAGATGATGTTTGATCATAAAGCATTGAAGTAGATATTTCCACCATGTTGAAGGCAGTCGCAATTCCACCAAATGCTACTAACAGGAGTAATGATATTACTGTCAGCATTTTATATGTTGAAGATATTTTAGATCCTACTTGACGAATCGTAAAGGCATTAATATCTTTATGATAGTAATTCTTCATTAATGAGATAATTCTAATTAGCCAATAAGATAGCGCATAAAATATCCCTAAAGTTGATAATGAACCTAATATAACGATTGGGAAGAATAATTTTAAAAATAAATCTGAATCAAGCGCCAAGTAATATGCAAAGCCAAGTCCTAAGATTGCGATAATCATAATGATTGTCATCAAGATAGGATTTTTAATAATAATTTCTTCATTCTTACTACGGGCTTTAAATAAATCAATTAACCTAGTATTACGTAAAACTAAAGAGTTAAAGATACCAACAATACCAAAGATTAGAGCAAATGAGAAAATCGTTGATCTAATTGCAAAGTTTGAAATAAAGAATCGATAAAGCATATCAACTTCTAAGATATAACCAGAGAAAGCTGCGGTAACTTGTGATAATAAAATACCAGAAGCTAAACCGAAGACTAATGATAGAGCCCCAACAATTAAAGTTTCATAAACTAAAATTCTTGAAACAAGACGCTTCTTCATACCAAGTAAAGTATACAAAGCAATTTCCTTCTTACGACGTTTCATTAAGAAGTTGTTAGCATAAATAATTAAGAAACCAAAGACTACTGTAACAATATAAGATAATACTTCCATTGCAATGGCCAAGGTTTTAAAAGCAAAGACAATTTCTGGGTCACTAACTAATATCGATTGTTGGGCTTCAAATGAATTAAATAAATAGAAGAGCGCAACTGAGATTGATAAGGTTAGAAAATAAACAAAATAATCTGAGTAAGACTTTCTAACATTCTTTAAGGCGATTTTAAAGTACATCTTCAATGTCACCGCCTAATAGAGTCATAATTGAAATAATATCATCAAAGAATTCTTTACGAGTTAAACTCCCTCTTCTTAATTCATTAAAGATAACTCCATCTTTAATAAATAAGATACGATTACAATAAGAAGCCGAGAAAGCATCATGTGTAACCATCATAATTGTAGTATTTAAAGTTTCGTTAACTGATTGTAAGTTTTCAAGTAACATTCGCGAAGACTTAGAATCTAGTGATCCAGTTGGCTCATCCGCTAAGATTAACTTAGGGTTATTAACTAAGGCACGCGCAGCGGCAACTCTTTGTTTTTCACCACCAGATAACTGGTAAGGAAACTTTTTAATAACATGTTCAATATCTAAGATTTTCGCTATCTTTTCAACACGATCTTTAATCTCACTATACTTCACATTAGCAATTGATAATGGAAGAGCAATATTCTCTGAACCTGTGATTGTATCAAGTAGGTTATAGTCTTGAAAGATAAAACCTAATGATTGACTACGAAATTTCTGCAAGTTCTTTGTTGATAATTTTGAGATATTCTCATCCGCAATAATAATATCACCACTGGTTGGTGAGTCAATTGTTGAGATACAATTTAATAAGGTTGTTTTACCTGAGCCTGAAGGCCCCATAATTCCCACAAATTCTCCATCAACAATTGAAAAACTAACACCATTTAAAGCCTTAGTTATGTTATTTTTACGTCCATAATATTTTTGGACATTATTTACTTTTACTATATTTTTCATAATTCCACTTCCTTCCTAGATATCTTAAAACATCTGTAAAAATGTAGAAATAGAAATATCAGTATTTAATCTTACATTCTTGTATTATTTGAAATGCATGTCACTTTTAGGAATAGTTAAGGTAACTTTTGTTAATTCAGAGTTATCAACTTTAATTAAGATATTTAATGATTCTGATAATTTACTAACTAAGTATAACCCCATACCTGTTGCTTGATTATATTTACGACCACTTGCACCAGTAAAGCCCATCTCAAAAATGCGAGCAATATCAGCATCTAAAATTCCAATACCATTATCAATAATTTCAAGTTTAACATTTTGCTTATCATCATAAGCTTTAATTATAACCTTACCTGATTTAACGGAATATTGAATTGAGTTAATTAAGATTTGCTTAATAATAAATCCAAGCCATTTAGAATCTGAATACACAGTTTGACTATCTAACTGTAATTCTAAAGATAAATCATTCTTAATAAAGTTATTTGATAGTTGCTTAATTGTAGATTTAACGATTTGATCTAAATCAACAGTCTCAATTAAGTAATCTTTATAGACTGAGGTTGAGCGTGCATAATAGAGTGCTTGATCGATATAGTAGTTAACTTGTTCAATCTCTTCTAAAGCCTGGTCATCATTTCGATTGGACATCATTAATTTTAAGGCTGATAGTGGTGTTTTAACTTCATGAACCCAGAGTTCAATATAATGTTGATACTCTTCTTGGTTTTGCTTATATAATTCGACCTTCGAGTTCATAGAATGATTACCTAAACGAACAACATCTTGCATAACTCTAGCATCAATGAAACTCTTCTCTTCAATCACATCATAGATCAAATGTTTATCTTCAATTGTCTCTAACTCGATGTAAATATTATTGTAGTATTTACGACGACGATAAAACTCAACGATTAAGACTAAAAGTGGCAGAAAAGTTAAGCCAATTAAAATCATAAAAGCTAATGACTTTGAAATACCTAAGAAATGGAAAAAACCTAGGGAGACAAAAATTATAATAATACTTGCGACAATTAAGTATAGTTTATCTTTAATGAAATCTCTAAGACTCATGGATGATATACCCCATTCCACGTTTTGTCTCAATTAGATCTTCAACTTCTAGTTCTAATAACTTCAGGCGTAAACGATTAACATTTACCGTTAAGGTATTTTCATCAATATAAGAATCATCGCCCCATAAATGTTGGATTAGTTCATGACGTGAGACAATCCGATTCTTGTTCTTAATGAAGTAAGTAATAATTAATAGTTCATTTTTGGTTAAATCGATTGAGAAGTTATCTTTTGTAATGGATGCTGTTTCCAGATTAACTGTTAATTTACCAATGCTTAAGGAGTTAACTTGTTCTGATTTATTAACGCGGCGCATTAATGATTCAATTCTTGCCAACAGGATTTGTAGATCATAGGGCTTAGTTACATAATCATCAGCCCCGATATTAATTGACAGTAGTTCATCCATCTTACTATCACGACTAGTCACCACAATAATTGGGATATCTGATGTTTTTCTAATTTCACGGGCAATATAGTGTCCATCAATATTCGGTAGAGTTAAATCTAGTAAGATTAAATCAATATCAGCTTCTAGAATATCCTTGATGGCATTATCAAAACTAGCAAGTGCCTTAACTTCATAGCCATTGTTCGTTAAAAAAGAAGATAACTCTTGGCGTATATTAACATTATCTTCAACTATCATTATTTTATACATAGGTCATTCTCACTCATTTCTTCTAGCAATTTCTTTAATTAAAACATAGAAATTAAGTTAAAAAGAAGCCAGCCATGCGGCTAGCTTCTTCTAGTTTAATTATTTTGCGCGATTAGGTTTACGATTACCTGATTTATTGCCGCTTTGTTTTCTGGTACCTGGATTCTTTCCTGATGCTTTACGGCTACGACCTGGTCCGCCTGAACGTCTACGTCCTTGGCCACCTTGTCCGCCGCCGCCACCACGACGTGAATTACCACGACGGCCTCTACCTTTACGAGAGCCATTGTTTGGTGGAGTAACAGTTGTATCCTCTAATGGATAGTCATGTTCGTGTTCGATTGGGATTTCTTGCTTGATTAATTTTTGAACTTCTTTTAATAAGCCTTTTTCACCATGATCACAGAATGAGATTGAAACTCCTTCTTCTCCTGCACGGCCTGTTCTACCAATACGGTGAACATATGCTTCAGCTTCATCAGGAATGTTGAAGTTAACAACACAACCTAATTTATCAATATCAATTCCACGTGCTGCGACATCTGTAGCAACTAATACTTGGAACTTATATTTCTTAAAGCCATCTAGGGCTCTAATTCTTTGATTTTGACTCTTATCACCGTGGATTGTGCCAGCAGTAATACCTTCTTTATTAAGGAATCTAGTTAATCTTTCAGCATTTGATTTCGTTCTAACAAATACTAGGACTGAATCATTGAAGTCTTTTTTAATAATATCGACTAATAAAAGACGTTTATTATCTGGATCTACAAAATATACTTTTTGTGATACTGTTTCTGCGACTGATGAAACTACTGCTGTAGCGATTTTAACTGGATCTTTTAATAAGTCTTCTGTTAACTTAATAACACCTTTTGGCATTGTTGCCGAGAATAATAGTGTTTGTACTGTTTCTGGAAGTTTTTCAGATATTTTATTGATATCATTAACAAATCCCATGTCAAGTAATCTATCAGCTTCATCAAGAACGAACATTTCTACGAAAGATAGGTCGACTAAACCTTGGTCCATTAGGTCCATTAATCTTCCTGGTGTTGCGATAACGATATCGACACCACGTTTTAACATTGTTTCTTGTCTTCTTTGTGATACTCCACCAAAGATTACGCCAACCTTAATACTTAAGTGCTTACTATATGATTTGTAAGAGTCTAAGATTTGTTGAGCTAATTCACGTGTTGGAGCAATTACTAGCCCTCTAATTTTTCTATGGCTAACATTACTGTTAAATAAGTTTTGTAGCATTGGGACTGCAAAAGCAGCTGTCTTACCTGTACCCGTTGATGCAGTTCCTAAAATGTCTCTGCCTTGTAAAATATGTGGAATCGACTCTTCCTGGATTGGAGTAGCCGCCTCATAACCGATATCGCTTAATGCTTTAGCGATCGGCTTAATAATTTCTAATTCGTTGAAATTCATAAATACCTCATTTTCTATTGTAAATTTAATTAAATCATAATAAAACGTGGAGAATAACTCCTATGAACAATATACTGATTTATATAATTGCGTTTTTCTCTATAACAGTATAAGTGTATTGAACTTATAATGCAATTAATTAGGACTAATATTAAAAGAAAATTATAAAGGAGCATAAATAGAAAAAATGCATAAAAGGATATCCGAGTATAATTAAATTTTATAATCATATGTAAAGCCTATCATTAGCAATATCACCTAAATCAGGTAGATTTATAGCAAGATTAGCGTATTTTTAACCATTATCTTATAATAAAGTTAAATATAAGATAATTACCAATTAATGGTAATTACTTTAACGATAATTAATAATTAATCCAAAATAAATATCTATGAAAGTTTTTCAAAAGGAAATGAATTGTTTTCATTGCCTTATTAAATCACTTATGCTATTATTAATTTACAAAACCGAATAGAGGCAGCAATGCAAATTAGTAAGTATGGGAGTCGGTAGACTATGAACATACTGAAAGGTAACCATTGCCGAGTATAATAATTAGACATAATTACTATACGGGGTCATAAGAAATACTTATGGCACTCCTTCATACGAAGAGGAGCTAGGAAATATATAAACTTTTTTATATAAGCCTTCTTTATGAGGTTTTTTTTATTGGAGGGAATAAAATGAAAAAGCTTATATCAATACTTATGATATTACTTATTGTAGTTGGATGTACAAGTGCACCAACTGAAGAACTACCACCGCTAGTCGTTGGTATGGAATGTAACTATGCACCATTTAACTGGACACAGAACTTTGATAGTGAAGAAGCAATGCCACTATCAGAAAAGGGAACTTACTGTGATGGTTATGACGTTGCGATTGCGAAAATAATTGCCAATGATATTGGAAGAGATTTACAAATTCAAAACTTTGCAGTCTTTACTGGATTACTTGAAGCCGCTAAGGTTGGCGACATTGATCTAATTATTGCGGGTATGACAGATACAGCAGAAAGAAGACAAGAAGTTGCTTTCTCAAATATCTACTATACAAGTGACATGGTCCTAGTTGTTAGAAAAGATTCTGATTTAGTCGATGCAAACTCACTAGCTGACTTTACTGGTAAAACAGTCTCAGCGCAAATTGGAACAATTCATGATCAATTAATTGATCAAATTCCAGGTGTTGATCATAGCTTACCGCTAGACTCATTCCCATCTTTAACAACTGCCCTAAACTCAACAGCAATTGATGCCTTTGTATCAGAGAAACCTGTTGCAATGGCAATTACAGAATCAAATCCAAATCTAACTTATATTGAATTTGACAGTGGCAGTGGCTTTGAAGTGGATGAAGAAGAAGTCACAGTCTCAATCGGGATGGCAAAAGAAGCAACTGAGTTATTTGCACAGGTTAATGAATCACTAGCTAAATTATCACCAGAAGATCGTGATGAAATTATGCTAGCAGCAATTCAAAGACAACCAAGTAACGATATGTTAATGCCAACTGGATTCTTTGCAGGAATTGTCTTCCTACTACAAAACAACTACCAACTATTTATTTCAGGAGTAATCTCAACCTTACTAATTGCCCTAGTCGGTACTGTCTTTGGATTATTAATCGGACTAATCTTAGCTTTAGTTAGAAATACTGAAATTTACAAAACAGATTCAGCATTAGTTAAAACTGTAAAATGGATTGGAATTAAAGTTGTAGCAATCTATATCCAAGTCTTTAGAGGAACCCCAATGATGGTTCAATCGATATTATTCTACTATGGATTACACTCAGTCAATATCCCAATTTCCGCAATGTTATCTGCCTTCATAATTATTTCAATTAACACGGCAGCATATATGGCAGAAATCCTTAGAGCAAGTATTCAAGCAATTGATAGTGGACAAAGAGAAGCAGCACTGGCAATTGGTATGACAAATACCCAAGCAATGCTATTTATTGTACTACCACAAGCTCTAAGAAACTCAATTCCATCAATTGGAAATGAATTTATCGTTAACTTGAAAGACTCATCAGTACTAAACGTAATTACAGTATCTGAACTATTCTTCCAAGCTAACCGTTTAAATGGTATCTACTATAGACAATTAGAACCATTCACTATTATCGCTATTCTATACTTACTAATGACAATCATTTCAACGAAAATATTAAATATTGTTGAAGCAAGATTAGACCACCCACAATCAAGTGGTCCATCATCATTAACGACACCAATAGATTTAATCGAAGGAGAAAACATATGAGCCTATTAACAGTAAATAACCTAGGTAAGGCCTATGGTACTAATCAAGTATTAAAAGACATTAACTTTACTATTAATGAAGGTGAAGTCTTAACGGTAATTGGTGCTTCCGGATCAGGTAAATCAACCCTACTGCGATGCATTAATAAACTAGAAGAATATCAACAAGGTAATATTACTTTCGAAGATATTAATATCGATGATGCTTCCATCAATGTTGATGAGTATCGTTCGCGCGTTGGAATGATCTTCCAAGGCTTCAATTTATTCAATAACTTATCAGTATTAGATAACTGTACGATTGGACCAATTAAAGTATTAAAAGAAGATCGTGCAAGTGTTGAAGCCCGTGCCCTAGCTAATCTTGAAAAAGTTGGGATGAGCGAATATGCTAATTCCAAACCACAATCACTATCCGGTGGTATGAAACAAAGAGTCGCAATCGCAAGAGCCTTAACGATGCAACCAAAGTTTCTACTCTTAGATGAGCCAACTAGTGCTTTAGATCCTGAATCAGTTGAAGAAGTATTAGCAATTATCCGTGAGCTGGCCGATGATAACTTTACAATGTTTATTGTAACTCACGAAATGAGCTTTGCTCGCGATGTATCAGATCGTATCATCTTTATGGATGATGGCAGAATCCTTGAAGAAGGAAGCCCTGATGAGATATTCGTCAATCCAAAAGAAGAAAGAACAAAAGCCTTCTTAAATAGATTTATCAATAATTAAGTTAAAGTGATACAATTTCAAATTGTATCACTTTCTTTTTACTTTATGTCAAGCGCTTTCATTTACAAACTTCTTAGGCTATAATAATCATATATAGGAGGTTTGTATGAATAAACAACTCGTTTACTTATTTAATGAGGGCGATGCTAATATGCGATCTACCCTCGGAGGAAAAGGCGCAAATCTAGCTGAAATGACTAAGTTAGGTCTGCCAGTGCCACAAGGCTTTGTTGTGTCCACTAATGCATGTATTGATTATTATGCCCAAGATGAAAAACTATCTAAGCAATTAGTTGATGAAGTTAAAAATAATATGTTTAAATTAGAAGAGATCACCAATAAAACTTTTGATTCAACTATTAACCCATTATTAGTATCCGTTAGATCTGGCGCTAGAGCTTCTATGCCCGGAATGATGGATACTATTTTAAATTTAGGTTTAAACGATGAAGTTGCGAAAGCCATGGCCCTTGATAATGAAAGACTTGCCTATGACTCATATCGCCGCTTAATTCAAATGTTTGCGAATGTTGTTAAAGGAATTGATAAGAAACATTTTGATCTTGATATTGAAACACTACTAAGTAAATATCATGTTGAATCTGATCATGACTTCTCACCCGATCAACTAATGGAGTTAGTTGATCTGCATAAAGATACCTACTTACGTGAGGTTGGCCATGCCTTTCCACAAGAGCCTGAAGGCCAATTACTTGAAGCCATCGAGGCCGTCTTTCAATCTTGGAACAATGCACGCGCAATTTACTATCGCCGCATGAATGGGATTCCTGATGATTGGGGTACAGCGGTAACTATCCAAGAAATGGTCTTTGGTAATCGAAATGATAACTGTGCAACTGGAGTTGCCTTCTCAAGAAATCCAGCTACTGGCGAAGATAAACTATACGGAGAATTTCTCTTTAATGCCCAAGGTGAAGACGTGGTCGCTGGAACCCATACCCCTTTACCAATGGATCAATTAAAAACTGCCATGCCAAGTCAATATCAAGAATTTGTTGACTTCTCAAAAATGCTTGAGAAGCATTACCATGACATGCAAGATATGGAGTTCACCATTGATGATGGAAAACTCTTTATCCTGCAAACAAGATCAGGAAAAAGAACTGCTCAAGCAGCAGTAAAGATTGCAAATGACATGGTTGCAGAAGGTGTTATCTCCAAAGCTGATGCGATTAATTCAATTGACCTGAGAATTGTTGATGGCTTACTACATCCGCAGTTTGATATTGCTGCTCTTCAAAAGGTCGATCCAATTGCTAAAGGTCTACCAGCATCACCAGGAGCTGCCTCAGGAGTCATTGCACTTAGTGCCGCAAAAGCCGTTGAATATCATAAGGACAATAAAAAAGTTATTTTGGTCCGCGCTGAAACCTCACCAGAGGATATTGAAGGAATGCATATCTCACAAGGTATTCTAACCTCACGTGGTGGGATGACCTCACATGCTGCGGTTGTGGCACGTGGTATGGGTAAATCCTGTATTGTTGGATCCAATGATTTAAATATTAAAGATGACGTGATGATCGTTAATGGTAAAGAATACTATGAAGGCGATCAAATATCAATTGATGGTGGCACCGGATTTATTTATGAAGGTAAACTTGATACCCAAAGTGTTACAATCTCTAATGACTTCAATCATCTTCTAGAATGGGCTGATGATATTGCCGAGTTAAAAGTATATGCTAATGCTGATTCAGCAGAAGATATTCAAACTGCTCTCGACTTTGGTGCACAAGGGGTTGGTTTAGTTAGAACTGAACATATGTTCTTTGAAGCCGATCGGATTCGATCAGTTAGGGAAATGATCTTAGCAACTAATGATTTACAAAGAGAACATGCTCTACAAAAGATCCTACCAATTCAAAGATCAGACTTTGAGAAAATATTTAGAGTCCTTAAAGATAAGTCAGTAACGATTAGATATCTCGACCCACCATTACATGAATTTATGCCAACTTCAACGCAAGACATTGAAGAGTTAGCAACAGTCATGGACATCTCGGTTGCTGAAATCCGTGATGTTATTCGTAGTCTCCATGAGTTTAACCCAATGATGGGCCATCGTGGTTGTCGCTTAGCTATTACTTATCCTGAGATTGCTCTCATGCAAACACAGGCACTAATTGAGGCCGCAATTAATGTCACCAAAGAGTTAGACGGTGTTACTCTACAACCGGAGATCATGATTCCACTCGTAGGTGATGTTAGAGAATTTAATTACTTAGCTAGTAAAATAAAAAAATTAGCTAATCAGCTAATTGAAGAATTTGGTATTAATGTTAATTATACTGTTGGAACGATGATTGAACTTCCAAGAGCTTGTATCCTAGCAAAAGACATTGCCCTTGAAGCTGATTTCTTATCATTTGGTACCAATGACTTAACACAAATGACTTATGGATTTAGCCGTGATGATGCTGCATCCTTCTTAGACTCATACTATGATGTCGGTATTTATGATAAAGATCCATTCGCAACCTTAGATACTAAAGGTGTTGGACAGCTAATCAAACTCGCAATTACAGATGCTCGTTCAGTTAAGCCAGATATTAAAATTGGTGTCTGTGGTGAACATGGTGGCGACCCTGATTCAATTGCCTTCTTTAAACAGATAGGTATGAACTATGTTTCTTGTTCACCATATCGTGTTCCAATCGCAAGACTTGCTTTAGCACAAGAATAATATTAATTATAAAGAAAAAGTTGAATAGTAGTCTCATTGGAGATTAAAATTCAACTTTTTTAATTTTTTATAACTCGATACTTCCAACATAGTTGTAGGAAATTACTATTAAAATCAAAACTAGTGTAGCGAGTGTCATTATCGGATAATAAATATTTACCTGATTTGGCATAAGACCAAAGCCAAGTAATCTATTGATCATATCAATATCTCTAGCTTTGAAGAAGAGTGTATCAATTAGCCAATACCCAAAAGATACTGTTGTTATACCAATCAAAAGGTGTAGATATCTTTTTGGCTTTTGATTTAGGAAAACTAATGATATAACTAAAGCAAGTAAAGACAAGAATAAATATCCAAGTGATGTAATGATGATTAAAATTGTAAGATTACTATAACCAAACATTGTTCCAAAGAAAGATTGATGACTTACTAATAATAGACCTGGTATAAATGAATCCGGTTCATAAACTAAACCTATTGAGTTTACGTATTTGGATATAGGAGTAAGTATTAGTGCTAAAAGGACTGCTCCTAATATTACTGTTATTAAACGACTAATAATGAATGTTCGGCGATTGTACCCAAGCTGAAGGCATTCTTTCAACTCGATTCTAGATTGTCCGATACCTAAGTCTACAAGATATGCTACAACGACAAATGACATTAGATTAAAATAAAAATTAGATATAACCACTGCATTTGAAGTTGGGTTAAGGGCAAGCATAATTGTTGGTACTAAAATCATTATAATTATCGTGATAAAAAATGTACGTATTTTCTTGATCCTCTTAATTGTAAATCCCTTAATTGATTGCATTTAATCATTCCTTTCGCTAGTTAATGCTATAAAAATTTCATTAAGTTCTAAGTGAGAAATTTGAACTTTATCTAAACTTCCATCTAGTTCTGGTCCTTTAACGTAGGCATTGGTTAATGTACCAAGATTTTCCTCATAGATAATACTTTCTGGATCTACAAGTTTTAGAATTACATCGCGATTACCTGATAATAGAAAGACTTCTTTTAATAGATCACCATAATCCATATTTAATGTTATTTGACCATGATCGATTATAATTACTCTATCAATTAGATTTTCAATTTCATCAATAATATGCGTTGCGATGATTATCGTAATATTCCCTCGTGAATATTGTTCCAATAAGAGTTTATAAAAAAGTTCTCGGTGGATAAGATCTAATCCAAACACTGGTTCATCATAAATGATAAATGGAGTATTTTGCGCTAAGGCAATACAGAGTTTAAAGATCGTACGATAACCTAATGACAAGTTAGTCAATTTAATATCAGTATTAAGCTCAAACTGTCTAGCATAATCCTTAGCCAAATCAATATCAAATCTATTATTTACACTTGCTATAAATTCGAAATAATTAATTACCTTCATATTTAAATCATAATTTTCTTCCTGACTCATAATATGAACTAGATCTAGTAATTCGGAATTTTTAGAATTGTAATTATCTGATATTTCGATAAATCCCGTATTGGAAAAAATCCTATTTCCAATAGCTTTAACTAAGGTAGACTTACCGGCCCCATTTCTACCCAATAATCCATAGATTCTATTGTTTTCAAACTCTAAAGTAATATCTTTTAATGCTTGAACATTTCTAAATTTTTTGGATAAATTATATACTTTTAACATTTGACTCCTCCCCTAATAAAATATTCTTTTACTTATAACTGTAATGAAAGAGAAGTATAACACTGAGCTATCAATGTTAGTTTTGAGTAATGAAATAGTACTAATCATTTAGATTACCCCCGACCTTCTCAATAAATATTTCCGAAAGTGTTTTATCATAAAGACTTTTTAGATTTTCTAGTGATTCATTAAGAACAATCTTTCCCTTATCGATTAGTATAACTTCCTCAATTACCGGTTCTAAATCATTAACTAAATGACTGGAAATAACCGATGTATTTCCTTGCTTTATATATGAATCTAATAGTAATTGATAAAATAATTTTCGATTGTTAGCATCAAGTCCATTGACAGGCTCATCATAGAAAACATATGGAACATCCATCGCCAAGGCAATACAAAGTTTAAATATTGTTTTGTTACCTAAGGACAGTTTTGTATAAGGTTCATTAACATTCAATTTAAACTTTTTGGCTATATCTATAGCTTGATCTATCGAAAAGTTATTATTCAATTCAGAAATATTTTTAAATGTTTTTTCAACACTCTTGTATGTCATGTAGTTATCAGCATCACTCATAACATGTACTAAATCTTTCAGTTTAGAGTCTTTAGTAAGTTTTTGATTATTAATTAGAACTTGTCCCGAATTAGGAAATATATGATTAGAAATAATCTTGATTAAAGTAGTTTTGCCGGCCGCATTCTACCTAATAAGCCATAGATTTTACCTGGTTTGATTTCAAGACTTACATCATCTACTGCCAGCGTTGAACTAAATCGCTTGCTCACATTATGAAGTTCTATCATCCTTATACCTCTTTTCTATTTCAGTCCTTAGTTCCTCTGATGAGATTTCTAGTGTTTTGGCTTCAGAGATTAACGCATCGATATAACTAGTAAGAAATTCGGATTTACGTTTTTTATGTATTTTATTTACTGATCCTACTGTTACAAACATACCTAATCCCCGCTTCTTATAAAGTATGCCTTCATCAACGAGAAGGTTCATGCCTTTTAATACTGTTTGGGGATTAATCTTCAATGTCGTCGAAAGTTCGGTTGTTGAAGGTACCTGGCTCTCTTCTTCAAATACTCCCGCTAGAATATTCTCTTCAATTTGATGAGCAATCTGAATGAATATTGGCTGAGTTGATTTATTATCTATTCGCACTTGTCTCTCCTTCCTGATTGGTTAGTTGGTTAACTCACTAACCTCTTAATTCAATCTTACTTCACCATTTAATAAGTGTCAAGGATTAATGCTTTAATTGCAATAAAAAAATGACACATATAGCATGCGTCATTTTGGGGATAATTTTAATTCACGAAATGTGAAGTGTATTTACTAAACTAAATCTGGTAGTATTACAACTGCTTTTGGATTAGTTTGTGCTGGAATTGATCTTGTTGAAACTGTATAAAATACAAGTAAGTGTTTGTTTGCTAAATCGTATTCGCTAACAACCTCTCCATCTTGAATAACAACTTCAATTGCATCAGGATTAATTTTCAGCATCATATCTTCTGAAACTAAGTCTTGGTTAAAGAAGTCTAATTTTTGAAAGTTTGAATCAATTGATCGATCTACTACAATTAAGTATGGTGAAAATTGTGGTGGTAGACTCATTGTCATTGGTGTCCTATCACTTAGATAGATCCAAATTTTGTCGCCAACGATTAAAGATGAATTTTCAACTTTAGTATATTGGTCATTTTCTAAGATAACAACTTCACCAGTATGGACAACTTGTTGACCATGATCTTTAGTTTCAACTGATAAAGAACGCTCGGTAATTCTTTCAATTACTGATTCATACATAATATATTTATTCATACTACTCTCCTTCTACTGACAGTTTTCACAATATCCATAGAGTTCAAAGACATAGTCGGTTATAATAAAATGACTTGATACTTCATTGTCTTTATCGAACACATTCATTGGACAAAAATCAATTTCTACTACTTTATTGCAAGCTCTACAAGTAAGCTTATGCGAGTGTGAATGGCTCACATATTTAAATGTAAAGCAATTTCTATCTTCATTATAACGCTTACTGAGAATTTTGTTCTCTTCAAGAACATTTATTGTGCGATAAATTGTCGAAATATCGAGATGATTAAGATATTCCTTAATATCATAGGCATTCATAAATATATTTTTATTCGCAACTAGTTCTAAGATTTCTACTCTTGTCTTAGTCGCTACGATTCCATGTTGATTTAACGTTTGCTTAAACATAAGCCTGTTTCCTAATTAAAAAGCCGATAAAAGCAATCGCATTAACGAGGACAATTGTTGATCCCGTGGGAATATCTAAGAAGTATGATCCAAAGACACCAATAATAATTGAGATTATTGAAATAATTGAAGCATATTTAATTACCTCTTTAAAGTTTTTAGATATTTGCATTGCGGAAATTGTTGGAAACAAAATCATTGCGGATATCAACATGGTTCCTACAACTCTAATCCCTAGTACGACAGTAATTGCGGTAAGTGTTGCGATTAAATATTTCATTGCCTTAACATTAATCCCGATAACTTGAGCATACTCTTGATCAAAAGCCATAATTAATAGTGAGTTGTAGTTGATAACGATTAAGAAAACAACAGAGATAGCGAGCGCAATTGATAAGTACATATCAATATCATTAATAACTAGAATTGATCCAAATAAATATGAGTAGAGATCAACTGAAAAACCTGAGCCAACACTTGTGATTAAGATTGCTAAAGCGACGGCGACCGATGATATTAAACCAATAGCAGAATCATTATTTATTTCATACTGTTCGTCTAAGTGCATAATCCCAATTGATGCTGCAATTACGATTGGTAGTGAAACCAGAATCGTTGATTGATTTAAGAGTAAAGCAATCGCAATCGTTAAAAATGATACATGCGCTAAGCCATCCCCAATCATTGATTGGCGAAGAATTACTAGATAGACACCTAGGAAAGCTGCCGATAAGGCAATCAGTGAACCAACTAAGAGCGCTCTAATTACGAATGTATATTGGAGCGCATTTAAGATTTCATTAAGCATGCTTATCACCTACTTCATTTGTGTATAACTGTGAATTATTATAATCGCTGGTTTTACCAAAGAATTTTACACTTTGATCGATATATAAAATCTTATTAACATAAGCTTCTAAGACGCCAAGGTCATGTGAGACGATAATAATCGTGACACCTAACTGATTAATTTCTTTAATTATTTTATAGAACTCTTCTCTAAACTCAGGATCTAGAGCACTAGTTGGCTCATCTAAGATAATGACTTTAGGATTTGAGATTAATGAGCGACCTAAAAGTACTCGCTGTCTTTCTCCACCTGATAGTCTTGTCATTTGACTATGAGCAAGGTTTTCAATATTTAACTTTTCTAACATGGCATAGACTTGCTGATCATCTTCCTTATTAAAGAACTTAAGTCCTGGTTTCTTAGCAAATAGTCCCATACGAACTACTTCTAGGACTGTGATTGGAAAATGCTTATATTCTGAATAGACTTGTTGACTAACAAATGAAATAGACTTATCTTTTAAATAGTCTTTATCAATATTAATTTGGCCAAAACTTGGACTATTAATTCCAAGTAATAATTTAATTAATGATGTTTTACCAGACCCATTAGGACCGATAATACCAAGGAAATCTCCCGCTTCAACATCAAAAGAGATATCAGTTAATATCTGATTCTTTTCTTTTTGATATGATAAGTTTTTAATTTCAATTATTTTATTCATAGTTTAGTCCTAACTTTAAGTTTTCAATATTCATACGCATAATATCAGCATAGCTAATACCTGCTTCTGCTTGTTCCTTAGTAATATTGTGCTCAGCATTTAACATTAGTAACTCAGCACCTGTTTCATTGGCTAACATACGGCCAAGTTTAGGATCAACTAATTCTTCAAAGTAAATATATTCGATATTCTGATCATTAATATAGTCAATTAATTTCGCAACCTGCTTAGCTGATGCTTCCGCATTTGGTGAAAATGATTCAAATGTTGATAAATAGTTTAAGCCATATTCTTCAGCAAAATAATCAAATGAGAAATGACCAGCAAAGACGATTGCTTGATCATCCACATTAGCAAATAAATCAAATAATTCTGCTTCTAATAATTTTAAGTCATCCATATAGTCTTTCGCATTACTTAAATAGTAATCACGATTATCAGGATCAAGAAGTACAATCTCATCTAAGATAACTTGACTCATAGCTAGCATATTTTTTACACTTAACCAGAAGTGTGGATCTTCACCCTTGATGGTAATTGAATCTTCAAGATTAATTATGACTGAGTTTTCCTCTTTTAAACCTTGTGCCATTTTTTCAGCATAAGTTTCTAAATGGTTTGATGTATAAATAAACATATCAGAATTATCTAACTTTACAATATCCTGTGGTGTTGGCTCATATGAATGGGCCTCTACGCCTGGTGGTAAAATCATCGATACTTCAGCTTTATCTTTAGTTATTGCCCGTGCAATATCATACTGGGGAAATAAAGTCGTCACAATTTTTAATTGTTCGTTTTGATTATTGGTGTTAGCACAGCCCATTAAGAGCAGTCCAAAAATAGTAATTTTTATTAGTTTTCGCATAAATCCTCCTTGCGAATGGTTCGCATCTAATTAAGTTTACACTATTTGAAGTCAAAATGATAGTACTTTAGCACAAATAGATAAAAACCTTACATTCTTACTGATTAATTATCTGTTATCAGCTTGATGTAAGGTTTTTCTTAATACTTATTTTTTTTATTTATGCGATCACTAACGGCAACGCGCATTTTCGGATAGGCTTTATGCAGCCTAGCTTTAGATCTTTTGTATGAACCCTTAACTCTCTTAATATGACTTGCTTCAATAGTTTCATGCAGTATCTTTTTAATATCAATCAGTGCAAAGACGGAGAAACTTGTATCTATAATTGCGATAATCATGGCTATGGAAACAAGATAAGATAAGACTTTGAAATCGATACTATCTATAAATTCAACAACAGCTGGATTAATGTATAGGACTAAAAGGACTGCTAAAACTCCAAACATGATTGAATTTTTTAAACAAACTCTTCCTTTATTATTATATTTATAATCTGAGTAATCCCAAAGTTTTATCTTAAATATTTTCTCCATCATATAGCCACCAAAGTATTCTAGTAGCGATGCTACCAGCATTCCACTTATAAATAAAAGCAAGACTGATTTATGCCAAGGGCTTAAAAAATATAAAATCGTTAAGGCTCCAAAAAGCATAGATTGGGATAATTGATCCCGTTAAAATCCTCTTTGAACAAATTTCTTTTTATTGAGTGATACATAAGTAGTTTCTACAATAAAACCAAAAGCTCCATAAACAAACCATAAGGCAAGTACTTTAGTAAAATAATCTGACATCTAATCACTCCTTGTTTTACATTCTATACTAATCCATCCAAAATTAGTACTGATAATTGAATAACAAATTCATCTTCACTATTAACTAAGATCTCATTAACTAATAGCTTTTCATAAATATAGTTATCAATTTCTAGCTTATGTTCATTAGCATAAGCAACTAAAGTTTTATGAGCTTTACTTAGTGTTTCATATGAGCCATGATGATTTATGGTTAAGTATGGACCAGCTTGCTTCATAAATGTTTTTACTGGATTTGCTGATAAACCAAAGTATTTAGTATAAAGGAAGGCAGTGGATTTATCATCATTGACATCTTCTGAATCTTTATGGAAAATCATTCCAACATAGTTCATCATATAGATTGAGTGAAGTTCAGAAAAACTATTATACTTTTGAATAAAACTTCGATTATCATTATCTGAGAACATTTGTGACATTAGTAACTCTTCTTCTGGCTCTTCAACAATGAAAACTTGATCGGCTGGATTGGCTTCGGCAATCTTAATTATTTCACGTGAGTGACTAATAAACATTTTCGATAACTTTAGCTCTAAAATTTGTTGATCAATTATTTTCTCACGATCAGCTAAAGTATCAAGAAGTAAATCAGCTGAGCGATTATCTAAATAATGTTTGATTGCTTTTAAGGGCATACCTAAGTCCTTTAAGAAATTAACAACAATAAAAGTATAGAACTGATAGTAAGCATAGTAACGATAACCATTGGCTTTCACTACCTCTGGCTTAAATAAATCAATTTCATCGTAATAAAATAGCACATGCTTTTCAACTTTACAAAGCTTGGCAAACTGCCCAGTTGTTAATAATACCTCTTTTTTCTGCATTTTGAACACCTTCCTTGACTATAAGGTAACATTATACTTTATTATAGATAAGTTGTCTAAACAAACAGGAGGTCGAATATGAAATTAATTATTCAATATATAAAAAAATACAAATTTCTACTAACACTAAATATGGTGGCCTTATTAGCATTTACCTTAGTTGAACTAGGAATACCAACGATTATGGGTACAATGATTAATGAAGGAGTAGAAACTCAAAACTTTGTATTATTACAAAAACAAGGAGCGATGTTATTAATGGTCGCAGTTCTTGGGGGACTTGGAACAATACTATTAAACTATACTTCAAGTCGAATCGCTTCATACATGACGCGCGATATTAGAAAAGATATGTTTGATAAAACTCAGGAGTTATCACATTCAGAATATAACGAGATTGGTGTATCATCATTAATTACGCGTGTATCTAATGACGTTTGGCAGTTACAGTTATTTACACAAATGTTACTACGTATGGGAATTCACTCACCATTTATGATTTTCTTCTCAATGGTAATGATATTTAAAACATCGACGACATTAGCATTTGTTATGTCTGCTTCAATTCCATTTATCTTACTAGTTATCTATATTACGATTAAAAAGTCTAATCCATTAAGTAAATATCAACAAAAACTTATGGATACGCTAAGTCGATTAACACGTGAGAATATTACTGGAGTTAGAGTTATTCGTGCATTTAGAAAAGATAATCATGAAATTGAAAAATTTGAAAAAGTAAATAAGGATTACTCGGAAACATCAATTAAGTTATTTAGAACGATGTCACGTGCTGAACCACTATTCTTTTTCTTCTTAGAGTTAACAGTTATTGCGATTATGTGGACATCAACCTTTATGGTTGCGGATGGCGCTTTAGAAGTTGGATCAATTGTCGCATTCTTAGAATATCAGTTCCAAGCGCTATTCTCACTATTATTATTCGCAGTCGTCTTTATTATGTATCCAAGAGCGGCTGTATCTGCTTCAAGAATTCAAGAAGTATTAGATATGGAATCAACTATCGTTAACCCAATCAATGGTGTAAGCGAGGGTGATGAGAAACCATCAGTCGTATTTGAGAATGTCTCATTTGCTTATCCAGATGGTGAAGCCAATGTCCTAGAAGATATTAACTTCTCAGTTCAACAAGGTGAAACTATTGCCTTTATTGGATCAACAGGATCTGGTAAATCAACTTTAATTAATCTTATCGTTAGATTCTATGATGTAACTAATGGTCGTGTCTTAGTTAATGGTGTTGATGTTCGTGAGTGGGATCTATATGATCTCCGCTACAAAGTAGGATTTATTCCTCAGAAATCATTATTATTCTCAGGATCGATTGCAGAAAATATTCGTTATGGTAAAGAAATGGCAATTGATCAAGAAGTAGTTGAATCAGCTGAACTAGCATCTGCGCGTGACTTTATTGAGGAAAAACCAAATCAATATGATGAATGGTTAAGTGAAGGTGGATCAAACGTTTCTGGAGGACAGAAACAACGTCTATCAATCGCTCGTGCACTTGTACGTAAACCACAAGTTTATATCTTCGATGATAGTTTCTCAGCACTAGACTATAAAACTGATGCAAGTATTAGAAGTAATTTAAAAGCAGAAACTAAAGATGCGATCATGATGGTCGTTGCCCAAAGAATATCTTCAATTATGGATGCTGATAAGATCATCGTCTTAAATGAAGGTAAAATCGTGGGAAGTGGAACTCATAGTCAATTAATGAAAGACTGTGAAGTATATATTCAAATTGCTAAATCGCAATTTTCAGAAGAGGAGATGGAAAAATATGAATAGTTATAAAAAATTATGGCGTTTTCTAAAACCATATAAAGTAAAAATTGCTCTAGCCTTTTCCTTCTTAGTTCTAGCAGCGCTCTTAACTGCAGTTGCCCCATTTATTGAAGGTCTTCTAACAACACAGTTACAACTTGATGTTACAGATATTAATAATATGGTCCCAAATGCAAGAATTCAATTTGATATCATTATTAAAATTATTGTTATTCTCTTTATTATTTATGTCATCAATGCTGCCTCAAGAATGGCAATGCAATATTTAATCTCAGATGCAATTCAATCTTCTGTCTATGACATAAGAATGGAAGTAAAAGCTAAAATGGCAAAACTTCCTGTTAAATACTTTGATCAAAACTCAACTGGTGATTTAATGGCAAGAATGTCAACTGATATTGAATCAATCTCAGGCTCACTACAACAAGCCTTTGCTCAGGTCGTAATGGCAAGTCTTGGAATCGTCTTAGCAGTAATCTTTATGATCTATATCGATTGGCAAATGGCAATTATCGGAATTTCAATATTACCAATCGCATACTTAATTTCAAGAATTGTTATGAACAAGTCACAAACCCTATTTACAACTCAACAAGAAACACTAGGAAACATGTTTACAGTTGTTCAAGAAAAGTTTACTGGCTTTAATGAAATAAAATTATACAACTATCAAGAAAACGCTAAAGCAGATTTCAATATCGCAAATGAAACCCTATGTGAAGTTGGATTTAAGGCAAACTTCATATCTGGTCTAATGTCACCAGCTGTATCACTTGTAACATACATTGTAATCGCAATAGCGGTATATGTTGGTGCACTTAGGATTATGGAAGGGGCAATGTTAGTTGGTTCCTTACAAGCCTTTATAAGATACATCTGGCAAGTTAACCAACCATTAGCTACGATTACGCAATTAGCACCGACAATTCAAGGATCAATTGCAGCAATAGATCGTGTCTTCGAATATTTAGAAGAAGAAAATGATACTGCAGATATTGAAACAACATTAGAAATCGATAAATACCAAGGCCAAGTATCATTCAAAGATGTTCACTTTGGTTACAATAGTAATAATAAAGTTATCAACGACTTAACAGTCGATATTAAACCAGGAGAAATGGTCGCTATTGTTGGACCAACTGGAGCTGGGAAAACAACAATCATTAACCTATTAATGCGCTTCTATGATGTTGATCAAGGATCAATTTCAGTTGATGGTATTGATATTCGTGATATGAAACGTGATGATCTACGCTCACTATTTGGAATGGTACTGCAAGATACATGGTTATTCTCAGGAAAAATCAAAGACAACATTGCTTATGGTACTGAAAATGCAAGTGATGAAGATATTATTAACGCAGCTAAGCGTACAAATATTCACCACTTTATTAAGACCTTACCGAATGGATACGATATGATTTTAAATGAAGAGTCATCAAATATCTCAAACGGTGAAAAACAGTTAATTACAATCGCAAGAGCACTTCTAAGCGATCCAAAAATATTAATCCTTGATGAAGCAACTTCATCAGTAGATACAAGACTGGATGCTATGATCCAAGAAGCAATGGCAGAATTAATGAAGGGACGTACTTCCTTCGTGATTGCTCATAGACTATCAACAATCAAAAATGCAGATAAGATCTTAGTTATGAAAGATGGAACGATTATTGAAATGGGTAACCATGCTGAACTAATGGCACAAAATGGTTTCTATGCTGATTTATACAATAGTCAATTTGCAGATAACGCATAAAATTAAGCTGAATAATTCAGCTTTTTTTATTCCAAAATGCTATAATAATAAATAAAAATAAAGGATGATAAGATGATTCAAACAGAAAGACAAGAAATAATATTAAGACCCTTAGTAAGAACAGAAATTCCACTACTATTAACATATATCAAAAAGATGGCGAAATACGAAAAGTTAAGCGATCAAGTAACTGCAACACAAGCAGTACTCGAAAATACAATCTTTAATGAGAATGCTGCAAAAGTTTACTTCTTAGAAAAACATGGTCAAATAATTGGTTTTGTCCTCTATGGACTATTAATGTCAACCTTCACTGGTAAACCAACATTATACTTAGAAGATATCTTTATCGATGAAGCAGAACGTGGATTTGGTTACGGTAAACTGATCTTTAAAGAATTAGCAAAGATCGCAAAAGCAAATGATTATGGACGAATTGATTGGCAATGTTTAGACTGGAATAAGTCTTCAATCAACTTCTACTTAAAACTTGGGGCAACCCCAATGGACGATTGGACTATGTATCGTTTAGATGAAGAAGGAATAATCAATCTCACTAAGTAATATCCAAATGATTATTTATCTTGAAGATAATTGAACCAATTTCTATAGTGTATTTATAGAAAGAAGGGATTAATATGAGTACTTGGTTACCATCATTAATTACAGAAACACCTGAAGAAGGTTATGAATTAGCTATCTTGATGTCTAGAAAAGGTGTAGGTTATATTCAACCTAACCCTGAAATTAAAAAGCAACTTCGTGAAGTATATGAGTATAATGCGGATAGTTTAACAGCTGCTTCTCAAGTTATTGCGATTAATTTCCAGACAGTAGTAGCGGCAGCAAATAATTAATGGCGCTAGCTGTAGATTATAAAAATCACAGTCATTTATCCAGATGGCTGTGATTTTTGTATGTATTTGAAGATGGCATTTCAAACAAGTCTGCTTATATCAACAGATAAGATTAGTCATATTCTTTCGATATTTTAAAAATTGACACTATGTTAGAAACTTGTAAAACATATTCAAATTATGAAATTATATTGTCAAATAAGGGGGATGACGAAATGAATAGTAATCAAACAGTTTTTAAATTTTTATTTGAAATTCTTTCAGTATTGATAGTTAGTGCAGCATTCCAGTTTTTACTCTATATAACTACTAGTTATAAGGTGCTTGAGAATCGAAACTTTGAACTTACACTAGTAACCATTGCATTTACTTATCCTTTAGCAAGGAATGTTTAATATTATTTGTATGACACATTTTTAAACTAATAGTTTATTTGATTTATTGCATAAAAAAAGCCTCTATATGTAGCCAATTTACTTGGTTACAAATAGAGGTTTTATTTTTATTAAATATGAATTGGCATTCCTTGTGCAAGTTCTGCTGCATCCATAATTGTTTCTGCCATTGTTGGGTGTGAATGTATTGTTAATGCGATATCTTCAATATTCATTCTTGCTTCAACTGCTAGTGCGATTTCAGCAATTACTTCTCCTGCAGATACTCCAGCAACTTGTCCACCTAGGATAGTTCCTGTTTCTTTGTCTGTGATTAGACGTGTGAAGCCTTCTGTAGCTGATAGTGCTAATGCTCTACCTGATGCTGCGAATGGGAACTTAGCGACTTTTACGCTTAGTCCTTGTTCTTTTGCTTCTGCTTCAGTTATTCCAACTGTTGCAAGTTCTACGTCTGTGAAACAGACTGCTGGCATTGCTACGTAGTCAATTTCAGCATTTTCTTTTGAGATAGCTGCTGCAGCAATTTTACCTTCGTAAGATGCTTTATGCGCTAATGCTGCTCCTGGTGTAATATCACCAATTGCATAAATGTTTTTGTTTGAAGTACGTCCTTGTTTATCTACTTTAACAAGTCCACGCTCATCTAAATCAACATTTGCTAAGTGAAGACCTAAATCATCTGTATTAGCTTTTCTACCAACTGATACTAGTACGTAGTCAGTGTCTAATGTTTCTTCTTTGTCGCCTACTTTGTAAGTAACTGTTAATGAGTCTTTATTATCTGTTGCTTTTTGAGCAAAGGCATTTGTAATTACTTTGATACCTTTGTCTTCGAAGTCTTTTCTAACTAGTGCGATCATATCTTTATCGAAGCCCATTAGAATATCATCTTGTGCTTCTAAGATTGTTACTTCTGAACCTAGGTTAGAGTATGCGTTAGCTAATTCTGATCCGATATAGCCTCCACCAATTACTACTAATTTCTTAGGTACTTCTTTTAATGCTAAAGCGCCAGTTGAGTCTAATACTCTTTTACCAAATTTAAATCCTTTGATTTCAATTGGGCGTGATCCTGTTGCTAAGATTGCATTGTTGAATGAGTATGATTGCGCGTTATCGCCATCAATTACTCTAAATTGGTTTTTATCATTGAAGAATGCTGATCCTTTAATGATTTCTACCTTGTTCTTTTTAAGTAACATTCCAACACCTGTAGTTAAGTTATTTACTACTTGTGTATCTTTCCATTCTTGAGTTTTAGCAAAATCTAATGTCACTTCTTTTGTTTCTAAACCAAAAGCTTGTGAGTTTAAGGCATCTTGGTATTTGTGTCCGACATTGATTAATGCTTTTGAAGGGATACAACCGACGTTTAAACAAACGCCTCCGATTGTATCTCTTTCAACTATAGCTACTTTTTGGCCTAATTGTGCTGCTCTAATTGCTGCAACATATCCACCAGGTCCTGATCCAATAACTACTGTATCTAATTCTAGTGCGAAGTCTCCTACTACCATATATCTCTTATCCTTCCATCAATAATAATTCTGGGTTGCTTAATAGTGTTTTTAATTCATTCATAGCATTTTGTGCTAATGCACCATCAATTACGCGGTGATCGAAGCTTAGTGATAAGTAAAGTACGTTTCCGACTCCGATTGTGTTATCTTCTAATACGATTGGTTTTTTATCAATACGTCCCATACCAAAGATTGCAACTTCTGGGAAGTTAATAATTGGTGTGAACCATTGACCCCATGCTGAACCAATGTTTGAAATACTTGTAGAACCATTAGTCATTTCTGCACGAGTTAATGTACCATCATGTGCTTTACCTGCTAAATCAGTAATGTCTCTTGCTACTGTGAAGATACCTTTACGGTCTGCTTCTTTAATAGTTGGGACATATAATCCAGCTGGTGTATCAACAGCAATTCCAACATTGAAGAAATTGTTATAAACGATTTCGTTTGATGCTGAATCTACTTGAGCATTTAAGATTGGGTATTTACGTAATACTGTTGTAACAGCTTTTACCATGTATGATAAGTAAGTTAATTTTACACCTTGATCAGCTGCAATAACTTTGTATTTATCTCTATGTGCCATTAATTCAGTAACGTTTACTTCATCAAATAATGTAACGTGAGGAGCTTGAGTTTTTGAGTTAACCATTGCTGCTGCAATTGCTCTTCTCGTTGGTGTCATAGCTTCTCTGTATGTATCTGCTGATTGTGCAATTGCTACTGGAGCAACTGGTGCTGGTGCAGTAACTGCTGGTGCTGGAACTGTTGGTGATACTTGTGGTTGTGTTGGGATTTCTGTCACAACTTCTGTAGCAACTCCATTAAATCCATCAATATCAGCTTTAGTAATATGTCCGTATGATCCTGATCCTACTACTGAGTAGATGTCTACTCCTTTATCACGAGCATATTGACGAACAGAAGGCATAGCTAGTACGCGTCCTGCTACTACTGAGTTTCCTGTATTGTTTACTACTGCTTTTGCTTCAACAGCAGGTGCTGCTGTAACTGGTGCTGCTGTTGCTGGAGTTGCTCCGGCTACATCACCTTCGACTGTAATTTCAACAATTGCGTCCCCTACCATTGATACAGTTCCTGCTGGTACTAAGATATTAGCAACAACTCCTGTAACTGGTGATGGTACGTCTTGAACTAATTTATCGTTTTGAACTTCTAATAATGTTTCATCGATGTTAATTTTATCGCCAACTGAAACTGCCCAAGATACGATTTCACCTTCCATAATACCTTCACCAACATTTGGTAAAGTTACTGTGAATACGTTTGATCCTGTGCTTGCAGCTGGTGCTGGTGCTGCAGTTTCTGCTACAACTGGTGCTTCTTCTGCTGCTACTGGTCCATCAGTTAGGATTTCAATTAAGTTATCTCCAACTGTTGAAACAGTTCCTTCTTCTACAAAGATTTTTAATACTTTTCCACTGACTGGTGATGGTACGTCTTGTACTAATTTATCGTTTTGAATTTCTACTAAAGTTTCATCAACAGCAATATTGTCTCCAACTGCTACGTTCCACTTTACGATTTCACCTTCGTTAATTCCTTCGCCCACATCAGGCATTTTAAATATAAATGACATTATATACCTCCTAGTCGAATTTCATCACATTAAGAATTTCTTCTTGAATGTCTTCTGCACCTGGTAACCAGTCGTTTTCTGCTAAACCGAATGCGTATACTGTATCTGGTGCTGCAACTCTTGCAATTGGCGCTTTAAGAGCTAGGATTGCTTCTCTTCTTTCTGCGACTTCTGCCATAACGTTTGCTGAAACTCCAGCTTGTCTTTGTGCTTCTTGAACGACTACTAAGCGTCCAGTTTTAGTTACTGATGCAACGATTGTTTCAACGTCTAATGGTTGAATTGTACGAAGGTCAATAACTTCTACTGAGATACCTTGTTCTTTCATTGCTTCAGCTGCTGCTAATGCTTCTCTAACCATATAACCGTAAGTAACGATTGTAACGTCAGTTCCTTCATGTGCAACTGCTGCTTTTCCTAAAGGTACTGTGTAGTATTCTTCAGGTACTTCATCTCTAAATGATCTATATAATTTCATGTGCTCTA
This sequence comes from Erysipelothrix sp., assembly GCA_012735275.1. GTDB lineage: Bacteria > Bacillota_I > Bacilli_A > Erysipelotrichales > Erysipelotrichaceae > JAAZDN01. The sequence goes on along the minus strand of JAAYHR010000003.1, from coordinate 4,255 downwards.
AGAAAATAACTGGATCGTTATCTTCAATTGAAGCTAATAATAATCCTTTTGCATCATATGGATTTGATGGAATAACAACTTTAACACCAGGTGTTTGTGCCATTAATCCTTCTAATGAGTCACAGTGTAACTCTGGAGCATGTACCCCACCACCATAAGGAGATCTTACAGTAATTGGCATGTTACGTGTTCCACCCATACGGTATCTTGTACGAGACATTTGCGCTGAGATTGAGTCCATAACTTCGAATACGAATCCGAAGAATTGAATTTCCATAATTGGACGGTATTGTTCTAATGATAGACCAATTGCAAGTCCTCCAATTGCTGATTCAGCTAATGGTGTATCGAATACACGATCATCACCATATTTTTCGTTTAATCCTTCAGTAGCACGGAAAACTCCTCCGTTAACTCCGACGTCTTCTCCGAAAATTAAAGTATTATTATCTTTTTCTAGTGCGTTATCTAAGGCGTTAGTAATCGCTTGTACCATTGTTAATTGTGCCATTGATTATTTACCTTCCTTTGCTTTATATTTGTCAATTTGTTCTTGTGTAATTGGGTCAGCAGTTTCAAACATTGATTCTAAGAATTCTGAAACTTTTTGTTTTGGTGCTGCGTCCGCTTTAGCTACTGCTTCAACGATTTCTTCATCATAACGTGCAACCACTTCATCTTCTTTTTCCTCATCCCATAGACCTTTAGCTACAAGATATTTACGCATTCTAATTAATGGGTCTTTTTTGTCCCATGCATCCATATCTGCTTGTGTACGGTAACGTTTTGGATCGTCACCTGACATTGAGTGAGCACCGAATCTTGATGTAATAGTTTCAATTAAAACTGGACCATTTCCAGCAATTGACCATTCACGTGCTGCTTTAGAAACTGCATATACTGCTAAAGCGTCCATTCCGTCTACTTGGAATCCTGGAATACCTGCAGCTGCTGCTTTTTGAGCTAATGTATTAGCTGCTGATTGTTTGTGTCTTGGAGTAGAAATAGCATATCCATTATTTTGAATAAAGAATACAGTATTTACTTTGAATGCTCCACCTGTGTTAATTCCTTCATAGAAGTCCCCTTGTGATGATCCACCATCACCAGTGTATGTGAATGATACTTGTTTTTTACCACGTTTTTTAAGCCCTAATCCTGCACCAATTGCTTGAATATATTGAGCCCCAATAATAATTTGTGGAGGCATAGCATTTAGTGTTTCTGGATAATCGTTTCCTAAAACGTGTCCTCTTGACCATAAGAACGCTTTGTCTAATGGTAAGCCGTGTAATACTAATTGTGGAATATCACGGTAACCTGGGAATAAGATATCTCCCTTATCAAATGCATAGTAAGAACCAATTTGACTCGCTTCTTGACCAGCTGTTGGACCAAAGAAACCTAAACGGCCTTGACGAGCTAAAATCGTCGAACGATCGTTTAATGCTCTTGACCATAACATATCTTCAAATAAAGAAACTAGTTCTTCATCCTTTAAATCTGGTAACAAATCTTCATTAACAACTTTTCCGTCTTCATCTAAAACTTGAATCATCTCAAAGTTTTCTTCAACTGATTTTAAATGAAGTTCAAAGTCTAAAACATTCTTTTTACTTTTTGCCATAAATCTCACCTTTCCTATTCAAAAATTAACGAAAGTATTTCCTCTTTTGTAATACTTCCGAAATACAGTTTCAAGTCAAACGTATCTAAGATCGACTCAACATCACTTAATTTAAAGCGTGTATTTTTTAGTCGCTCTTCTATAACAGAAACATCTTTTACCCCAAGGTAATCTCCGAAGAATCTTACTTCTTCAATGTTTCCATTATCCACAGTCAGCTTAACTTCTAATCTTCCACCAGGGAAGCGATTCTCAGCACTTAGGTTAAATTCTGGGGAGTTTCCATATACCCAATCCCACGTACTAAACCGGTTCAGTGCCTCATACTCAATTTTTGCTAAATCAGTATCTGATAGGACGATCTCACTATCTTTACCATTGTCTGATAAGTAATAGTGGAGTGCTTCCCAGAACTTCTCGATTGTCGTTCCTTCTGGTAAGTGCTCTTTAATATTCGTCACGCGCGATCTTACTGACTTAACACCTTTAGAAATATATTTATCTGGTGTAACATTTAACGCTTGAACCATGTTTTCGATATTAACATCAAATAACAATGTTCCATGATGCATTAATTTACCGTTACTAACTCTTTGGGCATTGCCCGAAATCTTTAAACCATCAATCAATATATCGTTACGGCCCGATGCCTCAGCAGTGACCCCCATTGAAGCAAGTGCATCAATAATTGGTTGGACATATTTCTTATAGTCTACTTTTCCAGGATCATCAACATTAATAATAAAGGTAAAGTTTAAATTACCTAAATCATGATAAACAGCGCCCCCACCAGAAACTCGGCGAGCAACTTTAACACCATTCTTATCAATGAAATCCTGATTAATTTCCTCAACCGTATTTTGATTTTTACCAATAATTACGGCCGGCGCATTTCTCCAAAGAAAGAAAAAATCTTCATCTGTATCGATATGACGCATCGCAAATTCATCCAAAGCTAAATTATAATAAGGATCCGTGGATGTGTTTATAATATATCTCATGTAACCTCCTTACTTTATTTAGTACATATTTCGAGTTAGCATACGCTAACATCATTAAAATATTACCACTATATTTTAAAGTATTCAATAAATACGCCCCATTTATAAAGGGTTTACACATTGAAAAAACACTTGCTAAAAAAATGCTTATTAATGCAAATTTTAACAAACTTTTTATTAAAAATAATTGATGAATATCAAGAATAAAAAAGGACTAACTTTAAAGTTAATCCTAGGTATGAACGCTGCTATTAGCGCTACTACTTTCAGCAATTAGCCGATCAATTACAATAACTATTGCTAAACAGAGTACAGCATCATTCTCATTCGCAATATTTAATTCATAAGAATCTTGAAATGAGAAGAAAGCCTTACTAAAAGATAGTATTGGGTGTGATCCCGAAACGATTCTAAAGTCTCGATTTAAGATATTTCCCTCTAATCGCCAATTACTTCCAACTATTGAAATTGAATGATTAAACCAAGAAAAATTTTTCTTAACGACTAAATCATGCGTACTCGTTCTAATATTAAAGTGTGAGAACATACGAAATAATTCTTTTTCAATTTCACAGACTAAATTATTACTAGTATCATAGATTTCAAATTTCTTAGGAATCCGCATAAAAGATCCAGAGACACGATAGACAATCTGACCAGACTCATCAGTCACAGTAAAGTCCTCGGTAAGTGCAAATACCTTTTGTTTTATATAAAGTTTCATACTACCTCCCACTAGATGCAATTCGATCAACGATAATAGAAATTATCACAGCGAGTAGCGCATCTTCTTCATTTTTAAGTGTCAGTTCATAGCGATCACTAATCGATGGATAGACTTTGTTTAAATCCATTAGTAAAGTCTCTTGACTAAATAGTTCAAAATCTAAGAATCCAACATAACCATTTAATTCCCAATCATTCTCTAATATCCATAATTTAAGTTTAAAGGGATTAAAACTTTTTTTAATATTAAACTCGCCATCTAAAGTTTTAACCTGATAATATTGACGCAGCCCAATGTAGTAAGTTTCAATACTTGCAAGTTCTTGATCATTGTTATCAAAGACTTTAAAAGTTTTTGGTATCTCTAAGAAAGTACCCACGATCTTGAAAACTACTGCTTCATTCTCATCAAATATCTTAATATCTTCTTTTTATTTAAATGCTTTTTGTTTAAAGTAAAGTTTCATAGTATCGCCCCTTATACTAATTATAGAAAAAAGGTGTAATTAAACCACCTTCTCTTATAGATTATTTATAATAAAATCATTATTAACATGTCGATTAATTATTTCAATTAATTCAGCTTGCTCATCCTCACTAAAGAAACGATAAGGATAAACAAGTGCCATGTCGCCAGCATAAATGTAGAGTGCATCCTTTTCAAAAAAGACTTTTGAAACACCTTCCCATTTTTGCAGTAACTTATTACTAGCTTTACCTTGTGTAATTCCAACTTCATCAAAAGTAGTTTCAATTGATTTAAGCGTATCATTGAAGCGACCTGAAGCCACTTCTTTTTTCGTACGCTTAGCGATTGATCCAGCTAGTGACTTAAAGAAATTAGTGTAAGTAAAGTAAGCTAATCCAGCTGTTAAAATTATCATTAAGATGCGATTTGGTG
>JAAYHR010000041.1 GCA_012735275.1 Erysipelothrix sp. | reverse complement strand
GTCCAGTATGGAAAAAGTCTAGAAGATTATCTTTCTCTACTTTAGAAACTGGAGAAGAATTAGTAAGAAGAAATTATGCACCAGGACAACACGGTCCTAACCAAAGAAGAAAGAAACTTTCTGAATACGGTTTACAGTTAAGAGAGAAACAAAGATTACGTTACATGTATGGTCTTAACGAAAGACAATTCCATAACACATTCGTAAAAGTTGCTTCAAGAGAAGGAGTAACAGGTGAGTTATTCATGATCGCACTTGAATCTAGATTAGATAACATCGTTTATCGTATGGGTCTTGCGACTACTAGACAAGCTGCTCGTCAGTTAGTTAACCACGGTCACATCTTAGTAGATGGTAAAAAATTAGATATCCCATCATACACTGTAAAAGTTGGACAAGAAATCGAATTAAAAGATAGATCAAAAAACTTAAAAATAGTAAATGAAGCATTAGAAGCTCGTAGCTCTATTGTTGACTTCGTTGAATTTGATGCAGACACTAAAAAAGGTAAATACATTAGATTACCAGAACGTAGTGAATTAAATTCAGAAATTGAAGAAGCATTAGTTGTTGAGTTCTACTCTAAATAATAATAAATTGAGATTAACCATTTGGTTAGTCTCTTTTTTTATGGCTAGACAATAAAAAAGAAGTAGTCACCTACTTCTAATCAAAGAGTGCAATCTCTTCCTCACTTAAATCACGATATTCTCCAAAAGCTAAAGACTCATCTAAAGCTAAATGACCAATTTTACGACGATTCAAATAAGTAACTTGGTTATTAGCATAATGCATCATCCGCTTAACTTGATGATAGCGCCCTTCCGAAATTGTTAAATGGATTGATCGGGGCGTTAAGACTTCAGTATATGCTGGCTTGAGTAAGAACTCATCCAACATAATCCCACCTTCAAAGACTTCAATATAATCTTCATTAAAATCCTCTTCCAGTTCAACATAGTAAGTTTTAGGAATTTCCTTCTTACCATGAGCAACCCGGTGTGAGAACTGACCATCATTAGTAACTAAGAGCAAGCCTTCGGTATCCGCATCTAAGCGACCAACCATAATTAAATCCTTATGATTAGTATCAATTAGATCTAAGACCGAAGGATAATTTTTAGACTCATGACTACAGATATAGCCAGCTGGTTTATTAAGCATATAATAAACCTTTTCAAAATACTCAATTTCCTCCATATCAACACTAACAACATCATTCTCAATATCAACAATATAAGTAGCCTTAGTAACTAGTTCATCATTAACCATAACTAGTTTGGCCTTAATTAACTTCTTAGCATCATTTCTTGAACCATAGCCATTATGGGCTAAAAATTTATCTATTCTCATCGTTTTAGTACCCGCTTAATCATTGATCCAAAATTAATATTTAAGATCACTTGTGGCAGCATAAAGATATGCGATACAAACAAGTAAGTAGCTAACATGGCTAGCGAGTAAATTCCAAGAGTAATTAAACCAAAGAACTTACCAAGACTAATAACTGGTAAACCAACTAATCTTAAGGCTCCATAAACTAGCACTAAGGCAGTCGATGCAATTACCATTAATAATAAACGACGGTAAGTATAGTTAAAGTTAACTGCATACTTACGTTTTATAATATAAAGAATTGCGAGTATGAAGAAGACAGTTGGAATAAAGGCTGCAATAAAGCTACCAGACCAACCAAACTTCATAACTAAAGGTTTTAGTAAGATAAAGTTAAAGCCAAAAGCCAGAGCTAAAGCAACAATTGCTTCCCTAACTAACTTTAATGTCATTGTAATTGAAACTATAACCGGTGTTAAGATTGAGATAATTCCATATAAGACATGAACCTTAGTCACGGCTCCACCCATCTTAATAATTTCACTTGATCCACCAAATAAGATAAAGTAAACTTCATCTGACATAAAGAACAAGATTAAGAAAAATGGTAGTGATATAAAGAGCACTGATTCAATTGCCGCCCTCACATTACGACGAATAACAGCATAGTCATTTCGAACTAAGGCCTGACTCATCTCTGGAATTACTGCCACTGAGAATCCAGTTGCTAAAACGGTTGGAATACCAACTAACTTAAGCGTCTCATTAGTAATTAATGATGTATAGATTTGGGTCGTTGCTGTATCATAACCAAAAGCATTAAGTGCATTTGGAAGCAGCGCCATATTAACAAAAGCCACCCGACTCGATAAAATAACTGATAACAAGTACGGTAGTGCAAAGACAAATAGTTCTAATAGAATATTTTTAACTGCGACCGGAGCAAAGAATTGCTCATCTGCTTTAGCTTGAATCTCTAAGATAACATCACGTTTAATAAAGGCTAGATAGAAGATTGCCGCTATAGCTGAGAATGCTGATGCAAAGAGTGCAACATATAC
>JAAYHR010000040.1 GCA_012735275.1 Erysipelothrix sp. | reverse complement strand
GGTCTATACTCATTTGGATGTTAATATTTTAATCGAAGCAGTAGATAAAATGTATTGTCCAATTTAGCAATATAAGAAAGTACTCTATCAAGAGTTAAGTTTTACTCATGGAATATTATTTGATATATAATTTCAATGTTATGCTTCAATTTGAAATCAGAAATATTTTTTCTTCGCTTTTATAATCCACTCTGGTAATTTCTTGTTAATTACTTTCATTACATGTCCTAAATGACTCCCAGCTTCTTTATTATTAGCATTATCATAGTTAATTGATTGAGATATTTCATCGATATATGGTATTTCATCTTCTCTAGCTAAGAAAAATCTCTCGACGGACTTGTGTAGGATTGAATCATCAATCCCCCACTCTTTGGCAAAACGTTCAACTTCATAAGACATTCTAGAATTTTTCCAATTTTCAAATTGCTCGTCAAAATTTAAATCGTTAGAAAGTTTACCCGTAACTAGCTCTGTATCTACAAATTCTTTTAGTAAAATAGCTTGCTGACTATCTCCCATATCACTTAATTCTTGGATTTCTTCATGAATTATTCTTAGTGTTTCTGCATCTACTGTTTTTATTCCCTTTACCGATTTAATTTGTCCACCAATTAAATTTAATATGTGATCAGCATCAATGATTTGTGTTTGAGAAAGTTTAGTTTTGCCAACTAAAGGATTTAATACAACAGTACCATCTTCTTCTTTGTCTTCATAAGTAAGATTTTTATAAGCTCCAACATACTTTAGCCAAGTATGTTCACTAAGGCCAAAATCACTATCATCCCATTTGTACTCATAGTATTGCATGACTAGTCTAAGTTGTTCATGAGCATCTTTAAAAGATAAAGTAAACAAGTCCTTTTCTTTATTACTGTTTTTAAAATTTTCCCAGTCAGTTGGATCATTTAATGCATCCTTCATTTCAGTTACTTTAATTGAAAACTTATCTACGGCAGTTTCATAGTGTTCAACTATCGCCCGACTACTCTTGCCGCCACTTCCATATAGTTTCAAGGCAGTACTAACTAAGTCTTCACTTATTGCAGGATATTTAAAATTAATTATTGAACCAAATTCTTTTTCTTTTCCATATACTCTATTTGTTCTTGAATAAGCCTGGATTAAACCTTGTTTCTTCAACATTCTATCGACATATAAGGTATTAAGATACTTATTGTCATAGCCTGTTAATAGCTGCTCAGCAACAATAATAAGGTCAATATTTTTAGAGTTACGATTACTACCACCACGTGTTGATCGGTCTACCAAATCTTCAAAGTAGGCATCTTCTCCCTTTTTTTGATCACCATAAGAAAACTCAATTCCAGTAAAATCACTATAATCTTTAAACATTGTTTCTATAATTTCAATTGGTGTTTCATCAACTTCACTATCACCACCAAAACTAAAGGTCATAGCTACATTAATTTTATAATCGTTATTTGAAAGTTGTCTTATAAACTCATCATAGTACGCCATTACCCTATTTTTATAGGCAACTGTTAATATGGCATTGAAATGTCTATCTTGAGATTGTGACTTCCAATTATCTAATATTTCATTCACGACTCTTGGGATATGGGTCTCATCTTGATAAACAAGTAATTCCATTTTACTAGATTCTTCTTCAACTTTTTTATCTGACCATAAAATGGTTGAGCGTTCTAAGTCTCTAAGTGGTATATCAGGTTTTTCTAATATTTTTCTATCAACTATTTGTTTTCTTAAATCATCATGACTTATAAATTCTCCTGTATTAATATAGTCAACATGAAAGCCTAAGACATTACCATCGGCAATAG
>JAAYHR010000039.1 GCA_012735275.1 Erysipelothrix sp. | reverse complement strand
TCTTATTTACTTGTGCCTAGTAACTATATCATATTGATTTTCATATATCAAGATAAATTGGGGTTTTACTTGCTTATATCTGACTTATTCGTAATTTTTTATTATTTCTTTACATAGCAAAAAAACTTTTGACATTAATTTCACATTAAAGTATAATTTGGTAGTTAGCATTGGCTAACGGGAGGCCTTTAATGATAGACAAAAGATTAGTTAAAGAAGTCGATAATTCCATGAAGTATGTTTTACTTAATGTAGGAGTTCAATGGGTATCGCTTATCTGTAATATTGTAATAATATTTTCGGTTGGTAACATCTTAGTTTCAACATATAATAATTCGATTGTGCTAAGTTCTTTGTATCCAACTATGTTTATTTTATTGATTCTAATAATTATTCGTTTATTTTGTGCTCTCTTGGCTGCGCGATTTTCTTATCATGCGGCTGAGAACGTTAAGTTAGACTTACGTTTAAAAATATACGATAAATTATTAAAACTTGGACCAGCATATTCTGAAAAGATTTCTACTTCGGAAGTGGTACAGGTCGCGGTTGAAGGTGTCGATCAGTTAGAAATATACTTTGGAAGATATCTTCCACAACTATTCTACAGTCTTTTAGCGCCCTTAACACTGTTTATAATTATATCATTTATAAATCTCCCGTCTGCTTTAATACTCTTCGTCTGTGTACCACTAATACCTGTATCTATTATATTAGTTCAAAAGTTTGCGAAAAAACTACTGGCGAAATACTGGGGACAATACACTACGCTTGGTGATTCATTTTTAGAAAATATTGAGGGTTTAACAACTCTAAAAATATATGAAGCTGATGAAGCCAAAAATGAAGAAATGAATATTGAAGCTGAACACTTTAGAATTGTTACAATGAAAGTTCTCTTTATGCAATTAAACTCAATCTCAGTAATGGACTTAATTGCTTATGGTGGAGCGGCTCTAGGATTAACTATTGCATCAAGCCAGTACTTAAAAGGTAACATTGGCTTTGCATCAGCATTTGCCATCATCTTATTATCTTCAGAATTCTTTATCCCGCTACGCTTACTTGGATCATACTTCCATATTGCTATGAATGGTATGGCAGCAAGTGATAAGATCTTCGATCTACTAGATATTGAAGCAATTGAATATGGAAGTAATAAATTAGCTGAAAACATTGATAATATTGAAATTAAGGATTTATCATTTAATTATATTGCTGAAAAAACAGTACTTAATAATATAAATATGAATTTTGAAAAAGGATTAAATGCAATTGTTGGAGAATCAGGCTCTGGTAAATCAACAATCGCTAAACTATTGTCACTACAAAATACTGACTACAGTGGTCTCATCAATCTTAATGATAATGATTTAAAATCATATACATTCGAGACCATGGCAAATAATGTCATGTTAGTCGCACATAATGCCTTCTTATTTAAAGGCAGTGTAAGAGATAACTTATTAATGGGTAATCCAAATGCCAGTGATGAAGACTTATGGGACGTAATTAAACAAGTTCGGCTTGATGCCTTCTTAAATGAACAAGCTGGACTAGATAGTGAAGTAATGGCAAATGGTGCCAACCTATCTGGTGGACAAAAACAAAGACTAGGTCTTGCTCGTGCCCTCCTATCATCAGCCCAAGTATTTATCTTTGATGAAGCAACTTCAAATATTGATACAGAATCAGAAGCATATATTATGGATGTAATTAGAAACTTAAGTAAAGATAAAATTGTTATCGTTATTTCACACCGTCTCTTCAATACAGTTGAAGCAGATAAATTATATGTCATCAATCAAGGTCATTTAATAGAATCTGGTAAACATGATGAGTTATTAAATAACCAGTCAAAATACTTTGAGTTATATGAGAGTCAAAGTGTTTATGAAAACTTTGCGGGAGGTGTTGAGAATGAAAACTAAACGTCGATCAGGCTTAAACATTACCTTTAGATTACTCGGACTTGTTAAACCATTAATGGGAATTATGTTTCTAGCAATCTTTATGGGAACCCTTGGTTTTCTTACCGCAATCTTTATTCCCGTCTTTGGAGCATATGCACTAGTTGATATTTTAGGTATTAATACAATCTTATCTTTAAAAACAATTACCATTTCAGTCTTAATCTTTGCGCTTTTAAGAGGAATACTAAGATATGCTGAACAAGCAGCCAATCACCACATTGCCTTTAAACTCTTAGCCATTATTCGTGACTATGTCTTTAAATCACTAAGAAGACTAGCACCAGCTAAACTTGAGAGTAAGGATAAAGGAAATCTAATTGCGATGATCACAACTGATATTGAACTAATTGAAGTATTCTATGCTCATACAATATCACCAGTAGCAATTGCATTTATCATCTCAGTTATTATGACAAGCTATTTAGCAAGTATAAATCCAATATTTGGACTAATTGCTCTGCTTGCTTATCTTACAGTTGGAATCTTAATTCCAATGTTAATATCTAAAATTGGCGCTAAGGCTGGAACAGTCTATCGTGATCAAGTAGGAAAGCTTTCATCAACGGTTTTAGACTCCCTAAGAGGCTTAAGAGAAGTATTACAGTTTAACTATGGATTAGCTAGTAAAGGCGCTATTAAGCAGCAAACACTAGAATTAAATAAATCATTAAAAGACACTAAAAATTATGAAGGTCTAACTAATGCACTAGTCGCAACGGCAATTATGACATACTCACTGATTATCTTATTTGTCGGTATTAATCTCTATAGTAATAACTCGATTGGCTTTGATGGCTTAGTAATTGCCTTTGTTGCGATGATATCGTCATTTGGACCAGTTGTTGCTCTAGCTAACCTATCAAATAACTTAATTCAAACCTTCGCTGCAGCGGATCGTGTCCTAGATATCTTAGATGAAGAACCAATTACTAAAGATATAACTAATCAAGCACAGACCAGCTTTGGTGATATTGAAATTAATGATCTAAGCTTTGCATATGATCAAGAAGTAATTATTGATCAATTAGATTTAAGTGTTGAGTCCAATCAAGTTTTAGGTCTATCTGGAAAATCTGGATCAGGTAAATCAACTATCCTTCGCTTATTAATGCGCTTCTGGGATAGTGATAGTGGTAGTATTAATATCAACAATAAATCAATTAAAGAAATAAACACCAGTGATTTAAGAAAGATGGAATCATTTGTAACTCAAGATACTAGTCTATTTAATAAGTCAGTTATCGACAATATTAAAATATCAAACTTAGATGCCAGTTTAGATCAAGTTATAGAAGCAGCTAAGAAAGCCTCAATTCATGACTTTATTGAAACCCTACCACAGGGTTATGAAACTATCATTGGTGAGTTAGGTTCAAGTCTATCTGGTGGTGAGCGTCAAAGAATTGGACTGGCAAGAGCTTTCCTCCATGATGCACCATTACTATTACTTGATGAGCCAACTTCAAACCTAGATTCATTAAATGAAGGAATCATCTTAAAATCAATTAATGATGAGAAAGAAAACAAAACAATTATCTTAGTCTCACACCGTGAGAAAACCTTATCAATTGCTGATAAGATAATAAATCTAGAAAGTGAGCGATCATCATAATGGAGCTAACGATTAGAAGAGAGAAAAAACATATGATTTCATCAAAGATGATTCATATGTACTGTCATGCTCATCATAATACTGACAAGCAAAGTTTATGTGATCACTGTCAGGCAATCTCTGATTACTCTGAGTTTAGAACTTCTAAGTGTCCCTATATCGCTAAAACACTTTACTGTATTAACTGCCCTACGCCATGTTACAAGCCAGATATGAAAAAAGAGATGGCAGTCATCATGAAATATGCAGGACCAAGATTTTTATTTAAACATCCAATATACTTTATCGATCATCTAATTACAGATTTTAAAACGAGAGGAAGAAAAAAATGAAATATGTCTACGTTAGTTTAGGTTTTATCTTTGCCGGTATCGGCGGACTTGGGGTCATGTTACCAATTCTTCCAACTACTCCGTTCTTACTGTTAGCACTTGCTTGCTTCTCACGTGGATCAGATAAATTTAATGAGTGGTTTGTATCAACAAATTTATATAAGAATAACATTGAGGATTTTGTTACAAAACGTTCAATGACATTAAAGAATAAAATTATCATCTTAGCATTTGCCTCATCAATGTTACTAATACCATTAATAGTAGTAGACATTATGTGGGTGAAAATCTTTATTGTATTATTAATAATCTATAAATATTATTACTTTGTCTTTAACATTAAGACTTGTAACCCGACTAAGGAAGATATTAGGACATCAGTTTGATGTCCTTTTTTTATTTCAAGCCATAATTGTAAGCGTCTATCAAATGATGTATAATTGATTTAAATATTAACTGGGGTAACTATATGAAACATCATGATAGGTATTCAATGAGATTAATTAAATACATTTTATTAGGACTTGTCATTTCTGCGCTTATTTTCTTATCAGTAAATAGTATTTTTGGTAATTACTATAAGGATAGTCTTTTTGTCACGGATGAGCCGACAGTAATAAAACTGCAACTAAACACCAATGATAATAATGAACTTAGTAAAATTTTAGACATTCTAAGAACTCAATCTAAAGATAGATATTCAATAATAGTCTTAAACAATGCAAAGAGCCAAGATGGAACTCAAGAATATAATTTTTATTGTAATCAAAGTTCATCTAGTATTAAAGATAAACTAATTACTTTTGAAACAGTGGAGTACAGTAAATCTTTTATTATTCAATCTGGAGATGGAATACTATTTGATCCAGTGCCAGATGCCCCAATTAAAATAACTAATGTTGATTTTGCTGATATATCAGACCATGCAATAATTCATTTAATTGATTTTCAAGATACTCCTCCATCAGAAGTAACTAATCTGCTCTTAGCCGAACTTAAAACTAATAATTTATCAGATTTACTAACTATCGAACCAATTGATAATTATATGACTTTTCTGCTTGATATAAGATTCTTTATGACAAAAGAAACAATTTACATTTTCCTTGTAGTATCACTGATCGCTATTCTAATCTTAAAAGATATCAATAATAACTTCAAAGAAATTTCTTTAGAAAAACTAGAAGGAATCTCTGACCATGAACTTTATTTAAAATATGTAATAACTGCAATAATTACTGTGCTACTTACGACGATACTAGGACTAATTATTTTCACTTATCTCAAATATCCAGTATCATTTAGTCTAATTACTAAGTACTATCATTTACTACTAGTAAATGTCGTGGTATCAAAAACATCAATCTTAGTCATGACACTAGCAGGCCATTATATTATTAAGCAACTTAAAATCAATAATGCTCTCAAAGGTTTTGATTAACTTGAATATTCAATCATATCCCTGATTATTTTAAAAGTAGTAGTAATGTTTATTATGGCAGTCTTGATTAGTAATTAATTAACTGCTTTGCCAACTTTAATTAAAGGCCAAGAAAATTATAGTGAGAATTTAAGAAAGTATGAAGACACTTACTTCATTAATTCAACAACGAGTTTTGATATAGATTACATTGAGGAAATTAAGCGAATTAAACCCTTAATACCAAAAGAGCATGCACCATATTTAACAGAATGTATACCTGAAGGAGACTATTCTGATAACTCAGGTGTCATAAATGTAAAAGATTTTGATTCAATCTATTACATTATTGAATCAGATAAGAATCTAATAACTATCAATAATGGCCGAGAATTGACTGATACAAATAAAATGCAATTTGAACATTTAAAGATTGATCAGTTTGAAATTATTGAAGCCAACCTTAAAACTGATGACTTTGTTTATTGTCATGGACGAGTTGTTCCTAATTATTCAAATCTCTACTACAAAGACTACGATATGATTAAGATAGAAGTCGTAAATATTTATGATCATGTGAACCCTTATAATCTATTATCATTTAAAGCTGAAAGTTTAGAAGCAGCCAATCAATTAATTGACAATATTTATAAAGAAAATAATACGGACAATTACTTAATAATTGAATCGAGGGAAGATAATTTATCTTTTAATAATCATAATGATAAGTTAACTTTAAATAACATTTTTATCAGTATTACTTCAATAGTCATAATGATGTTAATTGTAAACACAGAGCTGATTGATAACTATATTAAGAATGATCGAGAAGAAAACTTCTCACTATTCTTACTAGGTAAACCAATGTTATTTATGTTAAGAAAGTATATTGTTGTAAATTTATTACTTATTCTAACACTAATATTTGTAGCAACAATACTCTACTTAACTTCAAGCATCATTATTAGTCCTTTAATGATAGTAATAGTAGTTGTAATTGAATCTATTTCATTACTAATATATAGCCGTAAAATTGAATTTAGAAAGTTGAGGTAAAAGCATGTAATCCAAGCAGAAAAGATTAAGAAGCAATTTATGATTTCGTATTATTTGAAGATTTTTCGATTGAAGGTGGCCCAGGTGAGTTTATTGGAATCTATGGGGAATCGGGTTCTGGTAAGACAACGATTATGAATATTTTAGGACTAATTGAAGATTATGATGCTGGTCAGATAAAATACAAGAATCAACTAGTCACAAGTAGTGCTGATAAAAGTAAACTACTTGCAGATGAGATTGGCTTTATCTTTCAAAACTATGCCCTAATCTCTAATAAGTCGATTGCCTACAACTTCAAGTTCATTAGAAATAATGTCATGACAATTGAAGAAGCTATGAAGATTGTTGGACTCGATTATCTAGCACTAAATCGAAAAGTCTTTACATTATCAGGGGGCGAACAACAAAGAGTTGCAATTGCTAGAACAATCTATAAAGGTTGTTCAATAATATTTGCCGATGAACCTACGGCATCTTTTGATGAAGACAACAAACTAAAGATTATGAGTATATTTTCAGAACTAGTTAGTAAGGATGTCTCAATATTAGTTGTCACGCATGACTTAAGTCTAAAGGAATATTTCGATCGCTTAATCTATTTAGAAAGTAATCGACATAAATAGTTATTTTTAGATTTGATAGATAATTAGAAATTAAAAAGTGAACTTTTTAGTTAATTATAACTAGAAAGTTCACTTTATGTTTTTAGATACTATCTAACCATTGTCGATCCGCCGTCTACCATTATTGTTTGACCAGTAATGTAGTTAGCGTCTTCTGATGCTAAGAATACCACAACGCGTCCAATATCAGCTTCTGCGTCACCAAATCTTCTTAGTGGTACATTGTTTACTACTCTTTCATAGTACTCTGGTTGAGCTTCTCTCCAAGCTTCAACTCCTTCTGACATTGCTAATGGTCCAATAACGTTAACATTAATTTCGTATTGTCCCCATTCGTTAGCAACTGTTCTTGATAATCCACGAATCGCTTCTTTAGCTGCTGCATAAGATGATTGAGTAGTATTACCCATAATACCAGCTCCTGATGCAAAGTTAATGACTGATCCTTTAGTTTCTTTTAAATGTGGGAAAGCATGTTGCATTAAGTCATGAGTTGCTAGAAATCCAGTTCCCATTGATAATGCTAAATCATCTTCAGTAATATCTTCAAATAACTTTTGTGCTGATGCATGAGCATTATTTATTAATGTATCTAACTTACCTAGTTTTTCAACTGTTGTATCAATGATTGATTTTAAGTTTTCACGCTCCATTAAGTTTGCTTGAATGAAGATTGAATTTGGTGAGTATTGTTGAACTGACTCTAATGTTTTATTTCCAGTTTCTGCATTGAAGTCAACGATTGCAACAACTGCGCCTTCTTTAGCAACTGCGTGCGAAATTCCTGCACCAATACCACCGGCACCGCCAGTAACAATAACAACTTTATCTTGTAATTTTTTCATAATTATCCCCTTTTCTTTTTATATTTTATTAATTATTTTTATAACGTTTCATTTGTGCTGGACGAATAACTAACATAACAATTACAAGTCCGATTGCTGAAACAATTAATGTTCCAATAACGATGTTTCTAAATCCTAGTACTGTATCACCATTAGCTGCGTTAAAGATCGCGCCTGAGAATGTTGCTGATAGAACTGGAGCTAGTGTATTTACAAATGATACTGTTGAAGTACCTGTAGCAATTTGTGCTTCATCTAGTGTTTCTTGTGCAGCTGGTAAGACCGAAACTGCTCTAAAGCTTTCAGATATACCTGTAATTGTAAATGCTACAAAGAAGACTACGATTGACATTGTGTTTGAGATGAATAGAAGTGGTGCAAATGATACGAGTAATAAGAATGATCCAATTGCAATCGCAAGCCATGAATTTGATTTTTTCTTAGAAACCCATGCTCCAACTAATGTTGGTAGAACTAATGTAACGATTGTTCTTGGAATTGTTAGCGTCGATGCCACAGTAGCGTTAGCTCCTAGAATATCCATAGCTGCTAGTGTACCGTAGTTCATCATAACAACTTGGTAGAAGTATAGCGTAACACCAACGATTAAGATTGCGACATATTCTTTATTTTTAAATAAGCTTGTTGTAATAACTGGTGTTCCACCTGCTTTTTCAACTTTAGCTTCATAATTAACTAATAAGATTCCAAATACAACTAGAACTGCAAAGCCTGCTAAGATTTGTGGGCTTAACCAACCTAAGCTTGATCCAAAGTTAAATGCTAATACGAATGCACTCATTGTGATTGTTAATAATGTCATACCAACTAAATCTAACTTAACTTTAACTTCTGATTTAGCGTTTGGAAGACCCATATAGATAAAGACGATACCAATTAATACTGTTACACTAGTTAAGATAATACCTAGTTCAGTTTGTCCCATATCATTGAAGACACCTGATAGTAATGATGCAACTAAAGTACCAGCTGAAACACTTGATGCAAGTAATCCCATTGATTTTGGAATGTCTTTTCGCTCATTAATTAATGACATTAATATATATGGTGTTGCAGTGAATGCCCCTTTTGCTAAACCATTTGCAATAATTAAGAATAAGTATACATAAATATTAGTTGCATAGACGACTGCCACAGTTGTAATAAAGGCAACTAATCCTGAAACTACCATTAAGTTTCTACGACCAAAGATAATTCCTAATGCTCCACCAATTGGAGTCATAATTGTTGTTCCTAATGAAATTAGAATTGTTGCGATTGAGAAATACTCTAAACCACCAAACTTTTCTAATAAGAATTTTTGTGATATTGCTAAAGCTGTACCATTCCCAGCCATGAAAAACATAAAGATACATGAACCTACTACTACCAACATTTTATCCCTTTTTGATAGTGGTATTGCTACTTGTGAATTACTCATACAAATTCCCTCCTCTATTATGTGAATTAAATCACTAAACGTTCTTATATAGAATACTAGTTATTAATTCCTTTGTCAATCATATGACTTTAGTTATTTTGCATAGTTTTTACACTAGTGAAAATGTTTTTGACTTTCTAACATACATCGACTGAATAAGGTTTATTGATAGCGGTTACTTGAGAATATTCCAAGGAAAACAGTAAATAAAAATATTTTACAAATTAAAAAACGAGACAAATTAATAATGATTTTTCACTAGTAATTATCTCGCTTTAAATTAATCAATTTTGTTCTTTGTGAAATAAGCTAATCCAATTGCCTTGGGTCCAACATGAACACCAATAACTGGGCCAATGTCGGCAATCGTAATTGGAACATCAATTAATGCTTTAACCGACTCAATAAATGCTTCTGCTTCTTCGATGCAATTGATATGGTGAACCGCAACTTCAACCACTTCATATTTTTCGTGATCTTCCATTAATTGATTCAACATTACTTTCTTAGCACGACTCTTAGTTCTAACTGTTTGTAGTGTATCTGCATTCCCATCTTTTACCGTTAGTATTGGAGTTAGTGAGAAAGCATTACCTAATAGTGCTTTTGCTCCCCCAATTCTTCCACCTTTTCTTAGATAGTCTAAGTTATCTGGAATAAAGATAAAGCGACTTGCTACATTAACATGTTTAACCCGGGCAATCACTTCTTCAAAACTACCACCAGCCTCTGCTAGCTTTGCCCCTTCGATAACTGAGAATCCAAGTTGCATTGAATTAGACATTGAATCTATAATTTCAATCTTAGCTTCTGGATAATCCTCTAAGAGCATATCCTTAACCATTAATGCTGATTGATAGGTTCCACTCATTTTTGATGAGATGAAGACAGCGACAATATCATGTCCAGCTTTAATATTCTTTTCCATCAACTCTAACATCTCACCAGTTGCTGGTTGTGATGATGTTGGAATTCCAAACTCTTCCATCTTTTGATAGAAGTCATCATTTGATATTTCCATCTCTTTATAACTATCTTCATTAAATGTTACATAAAGTGATAATTTATCAATACCAAGACTTTCTGCTAACTCCTCATTTATATAAGAAGTCGAATCTGTTATTAATTTTATTCCCATTTTATTCACCAACCTTAGTTTAATTATACACTAGTCCAACTAATAGTCTACATTTATGGTAAGATATTACTGGTGATAGAGTGAAAATATATATAGATGCGGACGCATGTCCAGTCACAGGAATAATCGAGGATACAGCTAGAGAATTCAATCTTTCTTGCTACATCGTATCAGATCATAACCATGCTTTAGGTTCAAATTACTGTGAGGTTATCACAGTCGATGCCGGCTTTGATGCCGCAGATCTAAAAATAGTTAATATGATTGATAACTACGATATTCTGATTACACAAGACTATGGTCTCGCAACCATTGCCCTGTCAAAGAATGTCTATGTATTAAATCATTTTGGAAAAGAATATACACATGCAAACATTGATATATTACTTGACCAAAGATATCTAGCCGCCAAAATAAGAAATTCTAAATCTAAGTATCGATTAAAAGGACCTAGTAAAAGACTTGTGGCCGATGATGATAAATTTAGATCAGAATTGATTAAGCTTATTGAGAGAATACAAGGAGAAGAATAATATGAAAAACACTGAGATATTTTACTTTGACGTTGATGGAACTATATTAGACAATGAGACTGATTTAATTAGCCCTGAAACAATTGATTCTATAAATAAACTACAAAGTTTAGGCTATAAGATCGCAATCTCAACCGGAAGACCGGCTGGCGCCTTCAAAGACCATCCAGTTAGAAGTATTGCTAATTGGGATGCATACATCCTTTCAAACGGTGGCGTAACTTTAGACAAAGACTTTAACATAAGAAAAAATATAACTATTGATCCACAAACAATCCATACATTAATTGAAAATTATAAAGACACAATCCTCTTAGAAGGAGAAGATGTCTACTTAGTTAATGGTGCATCACAAGCAATGGTCGATTTGTTTGCAGAAATCAATATGGAACTTCCACCAGTAATTGAATATGATAATCAAGAAGTTCAAAAGTTTATCATCACAAATTTCGATGCAATTGAAGGCGGATTTGACCATCCAGTCTTTGAAGGCTTAACCTACGAAATCAATGCACACGGAAGACCAGAACTATATCCAGAAGAATCTGGAAAACATATCGCAATTAGAAACTTAAACAAAGAATTAGGCATCACTTCATACACATACTTTGGAGATGGAAACAATGATGCACAGGCAATTAAAAATGCAGCAGTTGGAGTTGCAATGGGTAATGCCTTTGAAGAAGCAATCAAACATTCCGACTATGTTACAACAAAAGTATCAGACAACGGAATTACTAATGCACTTAAACACTACGGAATAATCGAATAAAACATAAAAAAGATATTTACAAACGTAAATATCTTTTTTAATTATAAGGCAATCTTACATAAGTGTTCTTTATAGTTTATAGAATAAGTTTATAATTAAATAAAAGGAGATCACTATGAAAAAGAAACTAATCAAACTCACAAGCATACTTATACTAATATTACTTTTCTTATTCACCCAAAACAACTGGATAAGTACATCTAGAATTGATTATCAAAATGATAAGATTCCTAAAGCCTTCAATGATAGCACCATCCTCCATATTTCCGATTTACATAACAAAGAGTTTTTAAAAGATAATAAATATCTAATTAAGAAGGTTAAGCAACTCAATCCAGATTATATCTTTATTACTGGAGACATTGGTGATGCAAGTAAGACTAACATTCAAGTTGCGGTTATCTTTGCCAAGGCCATGAGTGAGATTGCCCCAACATACTATGTTTCAGGTAACCATGAAGTAAATGCAGGACGCTATAGTGAAGTAATTTCAAAATTAGAAAAAGTAAATGTAACTATTATGGACAATCAAGTAAATCAGCTTACAAAAGAGAATCAAACCATTAATATCTACGGTTTTTCTGATCCCATTAATCAAAACTTCTCTACTGATATATTCAAAGATATTAATACCGATGATTTCAATATCCTTTTATCACATCGTCCAGAACTTTTCGATATTTATAGTCAACATAAGCTTGATCTAACTTTCAGTGGTCATGCCCATGGTGGACAGTTTAGAATCCCATTTATTGGTGGTTTAGTCGCCCCTAACCAAGGGTTCTTCCCCAAGCTAACACAAGGTCTCCACACCCAAGAAGATAGCTCTCTGATCATTAGTCGCGGACTTGGCAACTCAATCATTCCAATTAGATTACTTAATCGACCTGAGCTAATACTGATTACACTTAAATCCGTATAAAATATAATTTACTCAACCTCTAATATAGTCCAAAAGATTATAAAAAATTCTATTTCTACTATCCAAATAGTGTAATAAATGATGTATTACATCCTAGTTTTCGCTATCTAGACCTAACTTCTTATGTACGGCTTTCAACTGTTGTAATACATAAGAGATTTTACCTGCTCTCTTCATTTAATATTTTGAGATAATTATAATTACTACGAATACTATAAATGTGACTATTATATAATATGCATTATAGTTAAGTTCTGGTAAATTCAAGAAAAAAATCAAAGTAACATTTAGTATCAAACAATCAAAAGCACGATTAAACTGACCTTCTAAGGAACTCATAACTTCGCTATTTTTAACTAAATTGTTATCTAGACTAGTAAAATAGTTTGATTTATCACTAGATATTTCACATTCTAAAATATCTTTTAATTCATTAGATATTAGTTCTAGTTCTTGAGATATATCTTTATCTGTTATTGCTTCTGTATAGGATAATAATTACAAATATACTTATATTATATCGTAAAGCAATTCATTTAAAGTCTTCGCATCCTTAGCCAACTGGTCTAAGGAATCATCCTTAACAAACTCAAGTAAGAAATATCTATCTTCATTAGTAGGTGTTTCATTTAGAGTATTTATATATGCTGTCCATTCACTTATTTGATTAGCTAAGTCTTCTCTTTCAATACCTTGCCATGCAAAGGTATGAACCGAAGTTAGATAGTCTTTTACTTTAATAATATCTTTTACTCTCTGTTCTGGTTCAACATCAACTGCGGGTTGCCAGAATAGTTTCATATTGTCATTATTTACGGCTTTTAGTAGTCTTAGAGCCGACTCTGGTGTATCTGTGAGTGTTTTACTATGGTACTCATAAGATACTCTTAAATTAGCTTTAAATGCGAGGTCTGCGATTCTTTTTGAATCAGCTACAACATTATTGAAGTAGTCCTCATCAGCATCTTTTGATCCAAGTCTTCCTGCCCAAACACGAATGTCTTTTGCTTTCAGGATTGCGGCAGTTTTAATAATGTCTTCAAATGAATATTCATTATCAAGACCGACACGGTAGTAAGATCCATATGATGATGTTACTAGGTTATTTTTATCCATTAATTCTTTAACGTATTCTGCTTGTTTAATATCCCCTGGGATAAGGTGTACATCTGCACCCCATTCAATAGCTTTTAGATTATTCTTTAAACATGTTTCAATAACTTCTTCTACTGAAAGGTTTCTAAAGGTAATTGATACTAGGCCTGGTATATTCATTATGCCATCACCTCAAACATTGCTTTAGTAACTTCATAATCTAATTCTTCATCATTAAGATATTTCTTAAACTCTGAAATCATTAGTGATCCCATACGGCCAACTTCATTACCAAGTGATCCAGCTAAATGCGGAATTAAGTAAACATTATCTAAATCATAAAGTTTTGAGTCTTGTGCTGGTGGTTCTGGGTAAACAACATCTAGGTATGCAATAATATCTTGACGGTTTTCAAGGGCTTCAATCATTTCTGGCTCATTAACAACCGCCCCTCTTGAAGTGTTGATAAATGTTGAATTAGCTTTCATTGATAAGAAGTGATCTTTTCTAATCATACCTGTAGTAACTTCAAGTAATGGTGTATGTAGACTGACTACATCACAAAGCTTAAAGATTTCATCAAGTTCAACTAAAGTCACATTTAACTCTTTTGCGGTTTCTTCACTAATAAAAGGATCATAAACATAAACATCATAATCAAACATCGTAAATAGTCTTAAGACTTCTCGCGCAATCGCACCTAGTGAAATTAAACCAACCTTAGCTTTATAGCCGCCGGTAATTGGTGCTGCGCCATGATCAGGATAAACTCTAGTTGCTTGTATTTGATTATGAAGAGCATGCGTATTTTTAAGTCCCAGGATTGTACAAGCTAGTGTGAATTCAGCAACTGGAATCGCATTGGCACTATTAGCTGTCGTAACCCGAATACCATTAGCCCAAAAACTATCAGTAACTAGTTTTTTTATTGAGCCTGCACCATAGAAGACCATTTTTAAGTTAGGTGCATGTTTTAAGATTTCTTCATCAAAGCTTGGTGATTTCCAACCTGAGAAAATCACATCAACATTATTTAAAATATCAAGGTCAGCTAGTAACTCTTCACGTGATAGTGGCTTTGCTACTAAGTTTGATAAAGCTTTTATTTCAGCTTGGGCTGCACTATCGTATACAGCATCGACAAAGACTGGATCCATTACAATTAAACTATTTAACATTTTTATCTCTCCCTACAATTTTATTAATTAAGCGAATAAAATAACCGACTAAAAAGGCAGAGATTAATGTACCTTCTCTTACCCCGACAATCTGACTTAAGCCAATATATGAAATTAAGCATGATGCGATTACTAAGAAAATATCAAAGTATGTTTTCATTGATGAGAAAACTATATTTAATTTATCTGATAAGACTTTAACGATACCCTCAGTTGGATTAATTACGACATTAGCTAAAAGTTGTAGCCAAATTGAGTATGCGACAATAAAACAGCCAATAACTAATATTAATAACTGTAATAAGTAAATATCAAGATTTAAATTAGATAAGATTGACATTGATAAATCAATAAAGAATCCCAAAAATGGACCAACAATTATTTGTAGGTACTGACTTTTTGGAAAATCTTTACGTAAGATAATGATTTGAATAAGATAGTAAAGCATGTTGATAGCGAATGTAAACATACCAAATGTATACTTAGGAAATACTTTACTTAAGACATAAGGAACTGATGAAACTGCTGAGGTTCCCAAACCTGATTTAGTAACGAGTGCTATCCCAAAACCCATTACCGCTAAAGATAAAATAAATAATAAATAATTCTTGATATTTTTAGACATAAACCCTCCTATATAACACCAATATTATAACATAAGTAATTAGTGATTAAACAGGTATGGTATAATACACAAAGCAGGTGATATTATGAAAGACACTAAAAACGCCATCATTATGGCAGTAAATACCTTTGACAATCCTTTTAATGAGGATGATAAAGATGAGCTAATTAACTTAGCCAAAGCGTGCAATATCCAAGTAGATGGAATGATCGTTCAAAACTTAGATCGTATTAATAAAGATACTTATGTTGGACCAGGTAAAGTTGAAGAAGTAATGCTTTTAGCTAATGAGCTAGAAGTAGATTTTATTATTACTAATGCGGACGTATCAGCTCGTGTAATCCGTAACTTTGATAAACTAACTGATCAAATTATTCTTGATCGAAATATGTTAATTCTTGAAATATTCTCAGAGCGAGCAAAATCTAAATCAGCTCAGCTCCAAGTTGAAATTGCGAAAATTAATTATGAACTACCTCGTTTAGTCGGATCAAGTGAACACTTAGGTCGACAAGCAGGATCTACTGGTGGTGGATTAGCAAACCGTGGACTTGGGGAAACTAAGTTAGAGTTAGAGCGTCGAGACTTAAACCGTAAGTTATCACAATATCGAAAAGATTTAAAAGCCTTAGAAGTGCAACAAAACATTCAAAAACAACAAAGAGATAAAAATGCGGTCTTCCGCGTTTCACTGGTTGGATATACCAATGCTGGTAAATCAACAATAATGAATCAAGTTTTAGCAAAATCAGATAATGATAATACAGTCTTTGTTAAGGATATGCTCTTTGCAACACTTGACACTTTTACGCGTAATATTAGAATCGATTCAATCCCAGAGTTTCTCTTATCTGATACAATCGGTTTTATCAATAACTTACACCATACTTTAATTGATGCCTTTAAATCAACTTTATCGGAAGTTCGTGATTCTGACTTACTATTACATATCATTGATTCATCAAATCCTGATTATTTAAAACATAAGTCTATTACAGAGAAAACATTAAAGGAAATTGGTGCTCAAGATATTCCAATAATTGAAGTCTATAATAAGGCGGATCTTGCAAAAGAGCCAGCACTTTATCCAAACTCAATTTCAATCAATGCTTATAATCCAGAAGATATCGATATCTTACTAGATATTATTAAGCAAAGAATTTTAAAACACTATAGTAAGTTAACCTTACATGTTCCATATGATCAATCTCAGATTCTTAATACTTTGTTTGCATCAAACATGACAAAGATTCTTGATCAAGATGAAACTGGTTATACGCTAGAAGTTTATGTAGCAAATGATCATGCTAAGCAGTTTAAAAAGTACATAAAACATTTTAATTAGTCTCAAGCTCTAGGATCTCCCTAGAGCTTTTTAATTCATGTCTTAACATTGAATTTGTATTATCATTATTTTGAGGTGATTCAATTAGAATCACTGAACTAGGTCAGTCCTAATTATTAATGGATCACTTCTTTTTTTATTTTTTATTGATATCATATATACTATATAAAGTAATAGATATCATGACTAATATAAAGAAAGCTTTAACAGTTAGTGAGCAAGTTTCATATTTGGAGAAGTACAAGAATGTCGATTTTCGACATTCGGAAAAGAAGAAGCTGCAGAATATTTACTATTCAACAACTACATAAACGTAATAACACCATTCAAGTTTTATTATGCAAAACGTGATCCTAATGCCAAATATATTCTATTTAAGGATAAAGTTATTATTGATGGCAAAGAGATTATTCAACATATATATGAAGAGAAAGTTATGTTTGAAGAGTATGTTAAAAGGTATGAAGACTAGAGAAAAGATTATGAAATAATTTATCATAATCTAATTAAATTTAAAAGTACATTAAAAACATTAATCACTTACTATCTTTTAACTGGCATAAATTATCAAA
Source organism: Erysipelothrix sp. (assembly GCA_012735275.1). GTDB lineage: Bacteria > Bacillota_I > Bacilli_A > Erysipelotrichales > Erysipelotrichaceae > JAAZDN01. Next base: position 13,034 of record JAAYHR010000039.1, on the reverse strand, counting down.
ACAAGTTTGACATTATTCAGTATATTAACTCACTTAAATTAAACATCATTAAATTATATGTAAAAGCTGAAACTGCTGAAATAATTAGAAAAAGTATCGATGAGATTTGTGAACAAATAAATACAAGTTACAATGTCTTTAAATCTCTATACTCTATAAGTTCAGACTAACAATAGATTTATTTAGTGTTTTAGAAGAAAGTATGAAAACTACAATTTTTGAAAAGATGGAAGAAAAGAACTTTGTTTATGGGACCAGCAACCCAACCCAACCCCATTATACTATGATAAAACTAAAAGAAATAAGAAATGCTGTAATGCATAATAACAGTGTAGAAATAGTGACTAGATATGTTAATAGTTCATATAGTAAGAACTCTTATAGAAAGCCTACACCACGGAAAGCTTATGAGCAGTTAATAGAAAACTAAAGATTAATAATATTTGACATTAATATACTAACACTGAAGTCCAAAGGACAGAACTAGAACTCTACTAAGGTGGAGTTCTTTTTCTTTATTAGAACACACAGTAACTTAGATCTAATTAAAGTGGTATAAAAAAATCGTAAGTGATAATTAATCACTTACGATTTTATTTTGGATTATTAACTTTGAGTTAACTCCTCTTAAGAAGACTTGTTTACCAAGTAGTTCATCACGAGTATATTCTTTTGGATAAGTTGAATCTCTTAGTCCAATTACTGAGATAGTACCATTATGACGGACAACTTCTTTTAAGTTGTTTAAAAGTAGTTTATTTATATCTGATCTTAAGTTTGCAGCTTCTGGGAATTGTATCTTATTATTTAGTTTTGATAATAGATAGAGGTATTCCTTGTAGACTGATTTTTCAATCATGAAATCTTTGCGTTTTACTTGATTCATTGGTAGTTGATACCAGTGTGAATCTAGGTGCATAAATTCGTTGTAGAAAATGCGTTCTTTGTTGTTGTGATGATTGATAAATTTTAGATATTTAACTGTTTCATCGCGCATTAACTGCATACCCGTACGAGCGACAAAGCTATCTAGTGAGTAAACATTGTTAACACGGCTAATTGATATTTCATCGGCTAAATTAGTAATAACATTAACTAATGTTAAGTAGCTAATAATGTCGAAGAAGTTATCAGTTCCGGCAAACATTCTAAACTCAACTGTTGAATCATTATAGAAGTTTAAACCTGTGTAACGATCATTGAAGTCGTAATCATAGTAGGTTACTCCTTTGTAGTTAACAAGTGAGTTACCATGTTTTAATAATGATTTTAGTGTTTGATTGTAGCGTCTTGCCATCTCTTCTTTTTTATAGAAGTACTCAGTTGATACATAGCGCTCTTGTAGTCTTAAGACGCGGCGATCCGATAGATGGACCCATAGTGGATAAGATATTGAAAAGAGTTGTAGATAGAGTTCTTTCATTCGACGTGAGTGTTCCATGCCAACATGAATATGTAGTCCAGTATCAATCGTTGCAGTTAGATTTAAGTCAGTGAATAAATCATTGATTTCTTTCACATCAAAATTATTGATCCAGTACTTGAATGTCATTGGTGCTGAAACAATTTCAATTCCATTTCTGACTGAGTTGTCGCGCATAATATGAAAATGACGACCATTTCTGTTTAATACTTGAATTAATTGTTTGCAGGTAGCTATGCGTTTTTGATCATTTGAGGTTGGAGTATTTAGCTCAATCTCAATCCCATAAGTACGACTTTCCTTATCGGCATCACCCTCATAAAAAGTTATCCACTCTTGTGGTTTATACAAACGATCATCAATGAATGCGGAAGCATCATCTAACTCGCTTATTCTTATAACTTTACCTGTCACTGGGTGGAAAAATGTTTCCATATAAAACCTCCTCATAATAAAAGACAACCGCAGTTGTCTTACTTTTGATTAATTATTGTTTTTGAATCGCTAATATTTGCGCTAGCGTTGCGCATTAAATCAATTGCAAAATTGTGATAGTCATTAGCATTGTGCTCACTATTATCGAAAGTTGCGATAGCATCGGTTGCGACGCTAACCTTGGTATCGATATTATGCTCATAAAATTGTGTTATTAATGAGAGCACAGATTGTAGGACACAGATGTCACTACATACTCCGACTACGACGATTTCCTCATAATACTTCTCCTTAAGCAGGGCTTGAAAGGCTTGGGTATTAACTCCATTAGTAGACGCTTTTGGAATATCTATTATTTTATTGTCAAAGATCTTTAATTCATCAATTAGTTCCGATTCACTACTGCCTTTTAAACAGTGGGTCGGATAGGTCCTAAATTCTAATGAATCAGGGGCGTGTTCGTCACGAAAAGCAGCAATATCGTAATCTTTCGCAACAAAATTCGTGGCCAGTTCCAGAATTGGATCTACTACTGCCATACCACTTGCGAAAGCCATATTACCTTCTTTTAAAAATCCATTAATCATATCAACAATTAATAATAGTTTCATACTGCCTCCTATTTACTTAAATATTCGCTAATTAATTTCATCGTATTTAAAACACCATCAATGTGGCATCTTTCCATACCATGACTAGCATGAACCCCAGGCCCAATTAGAGCCCCTTTAATATCATTTCCACCTCTTAAGGCTGCACTAGTATCTGATCCATACATTGGATAGATATCTACTACATAGTTTAATTTATTTGCCTTAGCCATATTAACTAAGTCTGAAACCATATTGTAATCATATGGACCTGATGAATCCTTCGCACAAATCGATACATCATATTCAGTGCATTCTAAATCTAATCCCATTGACCCCATATCAACTGATAGTAATTCCTTAACATCAGCTGGAAGATGCGCCATACCATGGCCAACTTCTTCATAGGTCGAGAAGAGAACTTTTGTTTTGAATGCTGGTTTAATATTTTCATCCTTAAGATATTTTAAGACACCAAGAACTAAAGCAACGGAAATCTTATCATCTAAGAATCTTGATTTAATAAAGCCCGAAGGATTAACTTCGACTTTAGGGTCTATTGCTATTATATCACCATTACCTATACCTAAGTCAAGTACAGCATCTTTTGTGCTAACATTCTCATCAATTCTAATGTACATATTGTTAGCATCACGCTTACGTGAGTTAGCATCTTCGTAGACATGAACACTTGGAGACTTAGATAAAACAGTCCCGCGGTATGATTTACCATCACGCGTAATAACTGAACAGTACTCCCCATCATATGTATTAAGGATTGGTCCACCTAAAACTGTAAAGTTTAAAGTACCATCACTATTAATTGATCTAACCATTAAACCTAATGTATCAACATGGGCACTTAATGCTTTAGTATAATTATTGTCATGACCATCAATTGTAACAATTAGATTACCCTTCATATCACGCTTATGTGGATAACCTAAGTCATCAACGATTGTCTCTAAAGCTTTAACAACATTATTTGTATATCCTGTTGGACTTGCTATATTTAAAATATTTTCCATTGTTGCAATTACATAATTCTTATCAAATTTATTCACTTATATCTCCCTTTTCTTTTAACATTTTTGGATCTTTATAAAACTTAATTATTCCATCTTCTTGTAACTTAACTAATATTGTCACGACAATTGGTACACCAAATAATCCAAGAATACCAAAGTACATTGTTCCAAGATACATACACATTAAAGTAATTAATGGATAAAGACCAATTTGATCTCCAACAATTCTTGGCTCAAGCACTTGTCTAATAACTGTAATTGCGATATACATTACGATTAAACCAACTGCTGATCCGACATCTCCATTAAATATTTCAATAGTTGCCCATGGAATAATAACTGTACCAGTACCAAGGACTGGTAAGATATCTACTACTGCAATAATGATAGCAATCCCAATCGCATTATCATAACCTAAGAAAGTTAAGCCTAAAGCAGCTTCAACAAAGGTAATTCCAATAATTACAACATATGCCTTAAAGAAGTTCCATAAGACTAAAATAAAGTTTGATTGGATTCCTGAGAACAGGCGATGACTACGACCTGAGAACTGAGCATTAAAGAACTCAGTAATTTTTTCATAATCTAAAGTAATGAAGAATGATGAAATTACAGAAAAGAAAAACGCTAAGAAGAATGCTGGAATACGCGTAATTGTTGATGTTAAGAAAGATAAAGAAGTTGTTGAGAAGTTCTTAACAAAAGTCGCTAATGAATCTAAAAGTGTTGCTTCATAGATTTGAATAAATGATAAAGTCTCTGGATCAATTCTTAATAGAATATCAGTAATCCATGTTGTCACTGATTCAATAAATGGGGCAATATCCGTTGTATAAATATGTGGTATTTGTTCAAAGAATGACGATAGAATCGAAATCGTTTTAACAATAACCCAGAATAGACCCATTCCAATTAGGGCATAAAAAACTAATAATACAATTAAAGATATAACCTTACTATTTAATTTACTGCGTTTATTTACCAATCTAATTAATGGTCGCAGCGAAAAAGCAATCACAAATCCTAGTACGAATGGGAAAAGCACCCCAAAGAAATATTTAATAAATAAATATGCTAGGACAAAGATTGTTGTGTAGTATAATACGTCAATAATAAATTCTCTTTTGTTTTCTGTTTTCATAGTTCACCTCTATCCTATTCTACTACTTTTCACTATAAATTACATCATACAAAAGTGTAATAAAAAGATGTTCACTAGGAACATCTTCTTATTTGACTTTATTATAAATTATCTTCCATTAACTGGATAACTTCTGGCATTGTTTCGCAGTTAATTGCTTTTTCAGCTAAGGCTTGCATTTCTGCAAAACTGAGTGAGCGAATAACTTTTCTTGCTTCTAGAATTGAAGTAGCTGACATTGAGAATTCATCAAGTCCAAGTCCAAGTAGGATTGGTGATGCAATTGGATCTCCTGCCATCTCTCCACACATTCCAGCCCATTTACCTTCTTTATGCGCTCCATCAATAACCATTTTGATTAATCTTAATAGTGATGGGTTTAAAGGTTGGTATAAGTATGAAACTTTTTCGTTCATACGGTCAGCTGCCATTGAGTATTGTACTAAGTCGTTTGTTCCAATTGAGAAGAAGTCTGCGTACTTAGCAAATTGGTCTGATAAAACTGCGGCTGCCGGAATTTCCATCATCATTCCAACTTCAATGTTATCTGATACAGCAACACCTTCAGCAACTAATTTATCAAACTCTTCTTGATAGATTGCTTTAGCATCTTTAAACTCTTGAATTGTTGCGATCATTGGGAACATAATTCTTAATTGTCCATAAACTGATGCACGAATTAATGCTCTTAATTGTGTACGAAAAATATCAGTACGATCTAAACAAATTCTAATTGCACGATAACCTAAGAATGGGTTCATTTCTTCTGGTAAGACTAAGTAATCTAATTCTTTGTCCCCACCAATATCTAAGGTTCTAACAACAACTGGTTCACCATCCATTTTTTCTAGTACAACTTTATAAGCTTCATATTGTTCTTCTTCAGTTGGTAAAGCTTTACTTTCCATGTATAGGAATTCCGTACGGTATAAACCAACACCTTCTCCACCATTTTCAAGGACAGCATCAACGTCTTCAGCATTACCGATGTTACCAGCAATTTCAACCTGGTGTCCATCAATAGTAATTGATTTTTCATCTTTTAATACTTTTAATCCTTGGCGGTATTCCGCAAAGTCTGCTGCTAGTTTACTATACTTGTCTGATTGTTCTTGTGTTACATTTACTAAGACTTCACCTTCGATTGCGTCCATGATAATTTCTTGGCCGTTTTCAAGTTCTGCTAGAACACCTGTTACTCCAACAATTGCTGGAATTTCTAGTGATCTTGCCATAATTGCTGAGTGAGAAGTTCTCCCTCCAATTTCAGTTACAAATCCTTTTGTAAATTCTTTGTCTAACTGAGCTGTATCACTTGGTGTTAAGTCAAAGGCAACGATAACTACTGGTTCATCAATTAAAGATAAATCCGCAATCTTAACGCCCATAATATGTGCTTTAATACGGTAAGTAACGTCTTTAATATCTGCCGCTCTTTCACGGAAGTAATCATCTTCCATTGCTTCAAACATAGTAATGAATGTATTAGCAACGCTGTCTAACGCAAATTCCGCATTAACTGAGTCACTATTGATCATTGCAACGACTTGGTCGATAAGACCTGGGTCATTTGTAAATTCTAAGTGCGCATCAAAAATCGCTAACTCTTCATCTGATAATTTTCCAACTGCTTTGGCTTGAATATTTTTAATATCTTCTCTTGTCTTTTCAAGTGCATCTTCAAACTTAATTAATTCTTCAGAACTATTTGCTTCTAATTTCTCAATTTCTAAGACTGGGTGCTCTAAGCGATAAACCTTTGCTTGTGCATATCCAGAAGAAGCCGCTATACCTTTTAACATACTAATACCTCCTAGTTTCATAATAATGATAGCATTATTATTTTCTTATTTCAATGAAAACAAGGTGATTCAATTAGTTTTATGAACCGTTTCATAGATTTCCCTTTTGTACGATAATAAGTTGATCGGGCGTAATAAGATTGATACCAATCTTTGGGTAGTTTATCAATATACTCAGACTTAATAATTCGGTAATATTCATAGTTTTCTTCTTTAAGAATATTTAAATAATAATTTAATTCTGGGCTCTCATTTACTTGATGTTTTCCAATTTGTCCTTCAACATAAACTCTAACAGTTTCAGATCTTTCTTTAAAATTCATACAACTCTCTCCTTCTATTTTCTCCAATATATTAGCGCTTGTGAAACAAAATGCAAGGGTTTTCAAATAGAATGAGACAAAAATAGTGTTTTTGTGAAATAAAACACACGGATAGTATTAATCAAATAAAAATACTGTCTTTAATAAATGGTAGAAACAAAATAAAAAGCACTCATTTAAGAGTGCTAGTAGTATAGTGAATTAAAGTTTTTAATGAAACTAATGATTATCAATATATTGAAAATCGTGAAGTATATTAACTGAAATTCATACATAATTAAGATTGCCATAGTTGATGCTAACTCGGCAAATGCCAAGGCGCCATCTAAACTAAAGGCTAAGACTGTGGTACGCGAGAAATAAAATATTCCTGAAATTAAAATTGCGTACTGGATAATTCTTTCTAGTGAAAATAAGTTATTCTTACTATGCAGTGATACTTCATCTTGGCCATATGCTGAGATCAATTTACTATCATAAAATGCATAAGCTATAAAAGCAATGGTCAGGATAACTAACATAATGAAGAATGTTAAGACTATATAGTGGCCACCTTCAGCACGAAATTCTCTAATATAGTGAATCTTGTGTTGTGAATAAAACTTATTCATAAAGCCAAAGTATAGCCACATTAAGAAAGTATAAACAGTCAATGAATATAAAGTAATAGCTAAGAGTACTTTACGGGATGATTTCATTAGAACAATCTCAGGACTAATGAAGTCAAGAACCAAATAGCGACCATTGTTAAGATAGCTACTGGTACGATAGTTGTTAAGGCTGCTAAGATTAGTGCCCACATATCGCCTTTTTCAAATTCGGTTTCTTTCTTCAAGCGTAAGAACTCTTCAGTCTTACGGCGTTCTTCCGCCTTCTTTTCACGGTGACGATTTCGATCAAACAAATTATTGTGCTCCTAACGGGTAGTGACATGCAACAAAGTGATTTTCTTTAAATTCACGATATTCTGGTACTACAGTACGACATTTTTCTGTCGCATATTTACATCTAGTATGGAACTTGCAACCTGACGGCGGATTAACAGGTGATGGCACGTCGCCATCAAGCGGTTTAATCGTTCCACGAGTCTCAACCTCTGTTGTTGGAATCGCCTCTAAGAGAGCTTCTGTGTAAGGGTGAGCTGTGTCATTAAATATTGAATCAGTTGTAGCAAGTTCAACAATATCACCTAAGTACATAACCGCAATACGGTCACTTAAGTAACGGACAACACCTAAATCATGAGAAATAAATAAATAAGTTAAACCACGATCTTCTTTCAACTCTTGCATCAAGTTAATAATTTGCGATTGAATTGAAACGTCTAAAGCTGATACAGCTTCATCAGCAACGATAAACTCAGGATTGACGGCTAATGCACGCGCAATTCCGATACGTTGTCTTTGTCCACCTGAGAACTCATGTGGATAGCGATGCATCATGTAAGGTTGTAAACCAGACTCTTGCATAATCTTTGAAATGTAGTCAGTTAACTTTTGGGTATTTTTACGATAAATACCATGAGCCACTAAAGCTTCACCAATAATTTGGGCAATTGTCATACGAGGATCTAATGATGAGTATGGATCTTGGAAGATAATTTGTAACTCAGTTCTTAATGAGCGCATCTCTGCTTCAGAAAGTCTTGTTAAATCAATTCCAGAATCCTTACGTGATTCATAATGATCATACTTACTATGCGTAATTGCTGTTTGTCTTATTTTATCCATTTCACTTGTAATTGTAAGAATTTTACTTTCTAATGTTTTAAGTTCTTCATTAGCTTCTTTAATTCTTTGATTAGCTTTAAGTGCTTTTGGATCATTCTCTTTTTTCGATTCAGTTAGTGCTTCAACAATTAAGTTATCAGCATGAATCTTTTTATTAATTTTAATTACTTTTCCACGTGCATCATACCAGTCATAAACTGTTTTTGATGTGTGGGATAAATCTTCAGAAAATACTAGTCCACCAAAAATCTTAACTGTAGTATCGAAGAAGTCATCAATTTTCTTATCAACTTCCTCAAACTTAGCTTCAACTTTTCTAATTTCTTTTGGATCATGAGTTTTTTCTAATTGTGATTTAACTTTACGGCGATCAATTCGATTAGCTTCTAGTGCCTTAACATCACGTTCTAAGTTCTTAATAGTTCTTAAAACGTATTTTGGCGCTAACTCTTCTAATGTTTTTCCATAATAGTAAGTTGTACCTGATGTTTCTTTATAAAGTTGTAATAGGACACGGCCAAGTGTTGATTTACCTGAACCTGACTCACCTACTAAACCTAAAGTTTCACCACGCATAATATCCAATGTAACACCATCATTAGCTTTTACATATGCGGCATCTTCAAATAAAGTCTTAGATGATACTTGAAAGTATTTTTTTAAGTCTTTTACTCTAACTAAAGTTTCACTATGCTTCACTATGTCTCACGCCCTTTTCTGGATAAAAACATCTTACTTTCTGTCCACCATTTACAGCGACTAGTTGTGGATGTTCATTATGACATTTTTTAGTCGCGAATTTACACCTTGGAGCAAACTTACAACCCTTAGGTAAATCTAATGGGTGTGGAACTGCACCAGGAATTGGATCTAGTCTTTTTGATTGCGTATCAATTCTTGGAATTGAATCAAGTAGTCCTTCAGTATATGGATGTTGATACTTGGTTTTACCAAAGATCTCATCAACACTGGCATATTCAACTACTTCTCCACAATACATAACAACAACATCATCAGCCATTTGATTTACTACACCTAAATCATGAGTAATAAATAGGATAGCTGTGTTTTGATCATTTTTCAGATCATTCATTAATGATAATATTTGTGCTTGAATGGTCACATCTAAAGCCGTTGTCGGCTCATCTGCGATTAATATCGCTGGATTACAAGCAAGAGCCATCGCGATCATAACGCGTTGTCTCATACCACCAGATAACTGGTGTGGATAATCATCCACAACCTTTTCTGGACGCGGTATTTTTACATCTCTTAATAATTGGATAGAGCGTTGGCGAGCTTCTTTCTTAGTCAGATTCTGATGTAAGATTAAAGCTTCACCAATTTGCTTACCAACTTTAAATACAGGATTAAGCGAAGTCATTGGTTCTTGAAAAATTACAGATATTTCATTACCACGAATGGCACGCATTCGGGCTTCTGAAACTTTAGTTAAATCTTCACCTCTGTAAATCACTTCACCCGCTGCAATTTTACCAGGATAATCTAATAACCTGATAACTGACATGGAAGTAACTGATTTTCCAGATCCACTCTCACCTACTATACCCAGAGTTTTTCCAGCTTCTATATGAAAGTCCACACCATTGACAGCTTTAACTACACCAGCTTCAGTGTCAAAGTATGTATGTAAATTTTTAACTTCTAGTAATTTTTCACTCATTGACTAGTAACCTCCTCCGCTTTTCTCTTGAATCTAAAGAAATTTCTCTTGTCTTCAGCTCGATTGAATTTCACGTTTGACTTAGGATCTACAGCATCATTTAAGCCTTCACCAATTAAGTTAACACCAATAATTAATGAGACTAGGATAATACCTGGGAATACCCATAACCACCATTGGTTTTTCATGATTGTAGCTGTTTTAGCTAAGTTCAATAGACGACCCCAAGTAGGAGTTGGCTCTTGAACAGAAAGACCTAGGAATGATAATGTTGCCTCTACCATGATTGCTCCAGCAAATGATGAAACAGCCGATAGAATAACATGGGCAATTACGTTTGGAATTAAGTGACGACCAATTTGTTCTGCCGGTTTAATTCCCATAGCTTTCGCAGCTAACATAAACTCTTGTTCTCTTAATGATAAGATTTGAGCACGAATCATACGCGCAAGACCAGTCCAGCCCGTAAACCCAATAAACATAATCATTATCATAAAGCGTGTCTCACGTGTTAAGTGTGAGAATGTTGCTTGTACAGTAATAGCTAATGGTAATAATGGTAATGATGAAACCATTTCTGCTAAACGCATAATGATTGCATCAACTTTTCCACCATAGTAACCAGCTACTCCACCAAAGAATACTCCAAGTAATGTCGATACAAATGTAGCGATTAAACCAACTTGTAAAGAAATAACTCCACCATAGAGAACACGGATAAAGTATGAACGACCATCTTTATCAGTCCCAAATGGGTATTTTAAACTTGGTGGTAAGTTAGAAGCTGAATAATCTAAAGCTGCTAAGTTATAACCTGTGATTGTTACATATAACCATGCAAGGACGATCAATGAAACGATGAATAACGTTAAATATAGACCAACCATTGCTAATTTGTTACGTTTGAAACGATCCAAATAGATTTTAAATGGTGATTCAACTAATTCTTGGTTATCATTTAATTTATTTTTTCTTCTGTTTTTACCAATTTTCTTACTCACTTGAATCGCCTCCTACTCTAATTCTTGGATCTACTAACGCATATGATACGTCAACGACTAAGTTAGAAATTAATTGCAATACTGCAAAGAAGACTAATAGTACCATTGTAACGTTTCTATCGCGTGAGTTAATAGATCTACTTAATAAGTTACCTACCCCTGGATATACGAAGATTGACTCTACCGTAATTGATCCTGAGAATAATCCTGGTAACATCGATCCAATAACCGTAATTATTGGAAGAAGTGCATTTCTAAAGGCATGACGATAAATAACTGTTTTATCTCTTAATCCTTTTGCACGAGCAGTTCTAATATAGTCTTGATTTAAGACTTCTAACATTGAGTTCCTTACATATCTAAACAATCCTGGTAGTGATCCTAAGAACACAACCATAACTGGAAGAAACATGTGTCTTAACATGTCCATCATAATTGTATATTGTGAAGCATTAGACGGTAATGAAGGTGAAATCATACCATTCATTGGGAACCAGCCTAAATTTATAACGAATACAAAGATTAGTACCATCGCAAAAAAGAAACTTGGCATTGATATACCAATTAGTGAGAATACAGTCCAAAATTGATCAAAGAATGATCGTCGATCAACCGCGGCCTTAATTCCTACAACTAAAGAAACTACTATCGCAAGTATATACCCTAGTAAATTCACTCTAAATGTATTCATAATTGCCGTCGCTAGATAAGCTCCAACCTCACCTCCACCTACTAATACCGAGTACCCAAAATTACCTTTTGATAAATTGACTAACCATTTATAAAAACGTAAATATAAAGGTCCATCTAATCCTAACTGTTTCTGAATTGCTGCTAGCAATTCTTTGTCAACTGGTTTCTCCGGATCCATCATCGCCATTGCCGGGTCACCTGGCATTTGATCAATAATTAAATACAAGATAAAAGCAATCCCTATAGCTACAGGAATTAAATACAAAATTCTTTTAAATGTATACCTTATTGTCGGCATAGACTTTCCAAGAAATACTTTGAAACCACTGTCTTTCTCTTTCTCCATAATACTACCTCCCTAAAACATTTAAAGGAATAGCCAATATTTTACTATTGGCTATCCTGACATAAATTATATTATATGATTTTTAACACTAAATTACAATACTACTTTGTAGCATCAGGCGTTCCGTAGTAGTGGTCTAATAGAATTGCGAAGTCAATTGGTTCAACAATTACTTTAATACCAATTTCTTTCTCCATAGATCCAGTACTTAGGTTAAGTGCATCTGCCCAGTCTTGTGAACCAGCAGCAATACCAATAACAGCTTTCATTTCTTTAGTTTCGCCATCAACTTCAACTTCTTTAGCGAAGATTCCATCAGAACCACGTTCCCATCCAGCATCTTCCATTACTTTGACTGCTTGTTCAGGGTTTTTATTGTAGTTAATTAAGTTTTCTTCGATCCATTTTTCTGAAATATCCCAAGGAGTATCATGTTTGTATTCAGCTTCAGTTTTAATGAATGCTAATGAGTATGGTCCTTGTAGAGTTTCAGCGTATCCACCTGTGAATGTTTGAATGAATTCTTCACGATCCATTCCGTAAGCAAATGCTTTTCTTACTTCTTTAAATTGTGTTGGTCCAAAGTCAGTATGGAAGGCTAATAAACCGTATCCGTGACGTTTGTAAACTGAGAAATCATATGGTTTACCAGCTTCTTTAGCAGCTTTTACAGGGTCAATCTTAGCACCTTGAATTTGTCCTGCTAATAGGTCAATTCCGTCATTTTCTTGTAGTAATTCATCTACATCCGTTTCATTTGCAGTACGTTTGTAAGTGATGCGTTCAATTGTCGGTTTAACACCGTTGATGTTACCTGGGTAATGTGGGTTAATAGAGA
>JAAYHR010000038.1 GCA_012735275.1 Erysipelothrix sp. | reverse complement strand
GATCTTTAATAATTTCTAAGTGTAAGTGTGGTCCAGTACTGTAGCCAGTTGATCCTACTTCACCAATTTTATCACCACTCTTTACTAGCTGGTTCTCTTTAACATATATGCGTGACATATGGCCATAAACACTAAATATTCCACCCCCATGATCTATAACAACGTATAAACCAAGGCCAATGTTTGTGTGTCTTACTGCGACAACTTTTCCATTACCAATACTTAATAGTGGTGTGCCAAGACTATTGGCAAGGTCGATACCTGTATGATAATCTCCAGTGTTTGTGCCATCTGGTAGTACTATTGGTGTTCTTGCACCAAATTCAGAGGTTACATATTTTCGCCAATCATCTTCAAAAGGACTAGAAAATATTCCACCAATATAAGGAGTTTTTTCCGATTCACTATATAAATCTTTTAATAAGGCACTCATTGGGATATATTGTTCGATGTCTTGACTGCTTCCAGTTAAGGCAACATTATAAATTTCAGATACTTGAAGTTGTTTATCTAATAAATCAAAATCAAGAAAAACTGTCACATTGCTTAAAAGTTTATTCGTATCTAAGATTGCCACCTTATAGATTACTTCCTTAGTTATACCTTCATCATTAACTTCTTCTACACTTTCTAACTTATAAAAATTGGCTAGATATCCATCGATATTAATTAAATAATTAGCATCTTCATTATTAATAAAGTAGGTGAAAAGGATACTTTTAATCAAAGTATTATCTAAGTTACCTTTGACATTTTCTAACAAAGATATTTGATTATCAATTTCATCAAAGATATCTTTATACTTTTCAATAGTTAATTGATACTCTTTGGGGGTAGATTCAGATACTAGAGCATTATGAAACAATGTTTCTATTAGATGATTATTATGTTGTGCAGCTCCATCCGCAATACTTACAATCATTAAAATAATAAGTATTAAAGGGTAGGCAGCAATAATAAAGGTTGTGACTAAAACTTTTCTGCCATCTTTACTTGTAGCGAATGAGACAAAGACCTTTATTAATTTGGTCATTATCTTCCGCCACCACTTCCAAAGAGTTTTTCTTTATATTCAGGGGCTTGGACTTTTAAGTTATATCTTTCATTGCCACACTTATATAAACAAACACCACGTTGGGGATAGCGAATTAACTCAAACTCTGATTCTTCAAGTTGAAGTGTATCAATATAAAATTTCTTATCAATACTACCTGCATTAAAGAGAAACTGATGAGTTGGAATTGAAAAGAGTGGTTTAGTATATTCACGTATTTCTGGAATATTAAAGTCCTCAAGATTTTGTGAGGCGATAATTATTGAACTGTCTTTTTTTCTAACACGTTTCATAAAGTTTCTAATGTATTCAACCGCAGTTAAATTAGTTAAAAATAAATAAAATTCATCTAAGGCACCAACGGTATTACCTTTGGTTAATAACTCATTTGACATATAGGACAAGACATTAAAAAGTAAGGCATTCCTTAAATTTTCATTAGAATTAAGTAAGCCTTTAACACCAAAAGTTACAAGATTACCATGAGAGATATTGGTATAACCATTAAAATACTTTGCCTCAGAGCCAATACTAATTGAATAGATTGCTAAAAGAATATCTCTTAAGATTTCTTCTGAGTATAAATGCTTTTCATTTTTGTCATATGACTTGTATTCTAAATCAATTAAATTATACAAATCTTCAAGAATAGGATAATCATTAGCATTAATTATTGATAGATCACTATCATCATAAATTTTAAATTTATCGTATAATTTTTTAAGCATAATCTCTATAGTATCAAGATGAGCATCACTTAAATCTTTATAACTTTTAAAGAAATCTTTTAGAAATGATATGTGTTGTGATAGGGCATTTGAGATTTTAAAGGCATCTGGGGCATCTTCATCATAGGTATCTTCCAGTAAAACTTCATCAGTCCACAGTTTTGGCTCTAATACATTAATGATGTATTCACCACTAGTTAAATCTATGTAGTCACCTTTAAGATTAAGTGTAAGATCAGCATACTCACTTTCAGGATCAAGAACTACTACATTTAAACCTGATTCAAGGATGTTACAGATAATTAACTTTAAAAGAAATGACTTGCCTTGACCTGAATTACCT
>JAAYHR010000037.1 GCA_012735275.1 Erysipelothrix sp. | reverse complement strand
TGGGGCGAATGAGGCTAATAAGATCACCAAGGTAGTTACTGAGATTGATGAGTTTGCTTTTATCACTGATTCTAAGATTGATAAGGTAACGGGTAATTTCTATTTAAAACCATTTGAATAACAAAAAAAGCAAACTTTATGTTTGCTTTTATATTTGAATACCTAAGGTTTTATTTAACTTGTTTAGTTTGGCACTTGCTAATTTCTGTGCTTTTATTTTACCTTCATTTAGTGTTTCAGCAATAATATCAGTTTCAATGATTTCATTATATCGGCCTTGAATTGTTTCAAGTAATTCAACAACCACTTCCGCCACTGCCTTTTTAAAGTCACCATAACGATAATCAGTAAAGAGGGCTTCCGCTTCTTTTAGTGAGATGTTTTTAATCGCAGCATAGATTGTTAGTAAGTTTGAAATACCTGCTTGATTTTCTGGATCATATTTAACTTGATCTAGTGAATCAGTTTGTGCTGACATAATTTTCTTAGCAGCTTTCTTAGGACTATCAAGTAAGTAGATACAACCTTTATCTGATTGGTCTGATTTACTCATCTTACGGCTTGGATCTTGAAGATCCATAATTCTTGCACCAACTTCACTAATAAGTGGTTCTGGAACTGTGAATAAATCACCATAACGGTTATTCATTCTTTGCGCTAGATCACGTGTTAATTCAACGTGTTGCTTCTGATCATCTCCAACTGGCACGAAATCAGCATCATACATTAGTATATCCGCAGCCATTAATGATGGGTAAGTGTAGAATCCTGCACTTAATCCTTCAGCACCTTTGGCTTTTTTATCTTTATATTGTGTCATTCGATCTAATTCGCCCTCATATGTATGGCAAGCTAGGATAAAGCCTAGGTTAGCATGTTCGAGCACGTCTGATTGTAGAAAGATCGTTGAGCGATCCTTATCCAGTCCGCAGGCTAGATAGAGAGCAATCGCATCTTTTAAGTATTTATTTATTTCAATTGGGTCTTGGGGAACTGTGATTGTATGAAGATTTGCGATAAATACATACATATCGTAATCATCTTGATACTTAACAAAGTTTCTTAGTGCACCTATATAGTTTCCAATATGCAACTCGCCTGTCGGCTTAATTCCACTGATCATTTTCTTCATTTAAAACCCCTCCAAAATTAATATATGTTAATTATAGTAAAGTTTCACAAAATAGTCTAGCCAATATTGGTGGGGTTTGTTATAATTGAAATAGAAAATAAGTATATGGAGGTGGTATTTTGATAGTATTATATACATCACCGGGATGTGCATCTTGTCGTAAAGTAAAAAAGTTCTTACATGAAAACGAACTTGAGTATATTGAGAAAAATATTATTACTTTACCGCTTAATGAAATTGAGCTAAAACACTTAATACAAAGAAGTGAAAATGGTACGAGTGATATAATCAGTACAAGATCAAAAATAATTAGAGAATCTAATATTGACTTAGAGACAATGACAATCAATGAGTTAATTAGATTTATCCAAGTTAATCCAACGGTACTTCGTCGCCCAATTATTGTTTCATCACGAAACTTCCAAATTGGTTATGATGAAGAGGAAATAGAAATGTTTTTGCCAAGAAAAGTTCAGTCGATAGCTAAAACGGCGTGTACGGCTGATTGTGTTCACTATCCTTATTGTGGACATTGGCGTGAAGAGGAAGATGTGAGTGTTAGTTAATAATAAGAAAAAAGTATTATTAGGTTTATCAGGCGGCGTCGATTCTGGCGTCGCTGCTTATTTGTTGAAGCAAGAAGGTTATGATGTCACAGGTTGTTTTATGCGTAACTGGGACTCTTTAGCAAATCAAGATATTATGGGAAATCCAACAATAATGGATTCAATCTGTCCACAAGAAGTGGATTATCAAGATGCAGTTAAGGTTGCGGAAACCGTTGGTATTCCAATCTTAAGAATCGACTTTGTCAAAGAATATTGGGATAATGTCTTTACAGCATTTATTGACGAGTATACAAAAGGGCGTACGCCTAACCCAGATATTTTATGTAACAAATATATTAAATTTAAATCATTCTATGATTATGCAAAAGAAATGGGTTTCGATTATTTAGCGACAGGTCATTATGCAAAAATTATTGATCTTAATGATGAAAAATTAATGGCGAAAGCTTTAGATGATAATAAAGATCAAACTTATTTCTTGTCACAAGTTGATAAGAATGTACTTGATGAAGTATTATTCCCATTAGGTGAATACACGAAAGAACAAATTCGTGAGATTGCATTAGATATTAATTTATCAATTGCGACTAAAAAAGATTCAACGGGAATCTGCTTTATTGGTGAAAGAGACTTTAAAGAATTCTTAAAAAATTATATCCCTGCGAAAACAGGACAAATTATTGATGTGTCATCCAAACAAGTTTTAGGAGATCACGAAGGTGTTCTCTATTATACAATAGGCCAAAGAAAAGGTTTACGCATTGGTGGAAACCGCGGACCTTGGTTTGTCGTTGGTAAAGATGTTGTTAAAAACGAACTATATGTTTCTAATGTTGACGAAAATGGTTGGTTATACTCCGACTCAGCACTAATTTCTGACCTTAACTGGTTTAAAGAAGTAGCTGAAGGCGAAAAAGTATATGCTAAATTTAGATATCGTCAAGCAGATAATATTGTGTATATCCATAAAAAGGGTGATGATGTGTTAGTTAAATTTGATCAACCAATTGCTGCAATTACCCCAGGTCAAGAAGCTGTCTTCTATAATGAAGCAGGCATTGTCTTAGGTGGCGGAGTAATTGAAGATTCATTCGTTAATGGCCAAGCGATATCTAGTCGCTTAAAAGAGGCATTAGGTGAATAATCACGATAAAATCACTGGCTTTTTTGAGCGAGTGATTTTTTATAATGAAAGTAACTTCTATACTGTCGCTTCATTTATTACTAATTCTTTATCATTAGATGAAATGATCGTTGTTGGCCATATTAAGGATCTCGACTACGATCAAGAATATGTTTTATATGGAGACTTTATTGAACATTCGACTTACGGACTCCAATTTAAAATTGCCATGGTGGAAAAAATGGCCCCAAGTGGAGAAGACTCACTAGTAAGATTCTTATCGAGTCCACTCTTTCCATCAATCGGTAAGAAGAGTGCTGGACTTATTTATGATGCATTTGGTGATGACTTAATTGCCATGATAAAGGCAAATCCTAGCATCCTTGATGAAGTTAAGCT
>JAAYHR010000036.1 GCA_012735275.1 Erysipelothrix sp. | reverse complement strand
CATCAAAGTCTAAAATATAAACTAAAAGTGAGCCTAAACCAAGTAGAAAGACAACGCGAACTACTTGTTCAATTACTTGCGATGTGGAGTATGTTCCATAATCCTTAACCCCTTGAAAGAAACCGCGGAAGGAAGATAAGATCGGCACAGTAAAGATTGAAAGGGTCATAATTAAATAGACATTGCGATATATTTTCGCTTCTTCAATACTTATTGTCCCACGCGTATTAATAAATTGATTAATAAAGATTACTACAACGGTCGCAGCAATAAAGCCAAAGACTGCTAGTAAGCCTTGGGATAACTTCTTAACGAGCATAACTGTTCGATAATCTTCCTTTTCAATATACTTTGAAACAATGGCGGCAATTGCAAATGGTAAACCTGCGAGCGAAATTGTTAACATTAAATCATATAATTCATAACCGGCTGCATAGTAGACATAGTCAGATGATCCAACCATGGCTCTAAAAGGAGCTACATATAGTAGCCCAATCGCTTTAGTTATAAATAATCCAGCTGATGATGTTAAACCACCAACTAGAAGACTGTTTTTCTTTTTTGAATTACTCATCGTTATCATCTACTTCACTATTATCTTCTGTTGCTTGTGGATCTTTTAAGTCATTGTCATATGATAGAACAATAAACTCTTCAAAGTTTTGAGTTGAAGAATAATTTGTCCAAGTAATTAATACCTTAACTTCTCCTTTTACTTGATCAGAGACTGAACTTAAAACTAAACCTTCATAAAAACCATTGTCAGCATTGACTTGATTTGGGATTAGGTTATAAGTTAGATCATCAACAATACCTAAGGAAGATAAGACTTCATCATATTGCTGGCTACCTGTTGGATTAACTTCCATCATCATTTCAATATTGTACATAGCAACTTGGGGCTCATCGAGAATTAAATCTATACGATGGGAGCCTGACTCTACTTCACTAACCACTAACTCAATTTGATAGTAATCTGAGAGTATCTCAAAGTTATCATGGCTAGCTAATTTTTCATAAGCAGATTCATATTTATTTAGTAATATTTCATCACGTTGATTCGTATTTGAACAAGCACTTAATAAAGTGATTATCATAACTAATATTATTAATTTAGATTTCATAAATACACCTCTTATCTATTATATCATTATCAAAATAGATATTAAGCAATTTCAATAATATAGTAATTTCTTTTACCACGTTTAATTACGATTAATTTGTCACCTAGTGCTACTGAGCGGTCTAGGACAAAGTCTAAATCAGTTGTTTTATCACCGTTAATAGCAATCGCATTGTTGCTGACAAATTCACGGGCTTCACGTTTACTTGATGCAATTTTAGCATCAACTAGTAAATCAACAATGTTTTTCGCTGATTCTAGTACATATTTTGGCGCATCTTTTAGTCCCATTTCAATTTCTGCAACTGATAATGTTTTAATATCGCCACCAAATAGAACTTGAGTAATATTTAAGGCTTGATCCAAGCCAGCTTGTGTATGAACTAAAATTGTTAATTCTTCAGCTAGTGCTTTTTGAGCAGCACGCATATGTGGCTCATTAACAACTGCTTCTGCTAAGGATTCAATTTCACTAATTGGTCTTAGTGATAAACGTTTTAGGTAGTCAACAATTTCTGAGTCTGGTGTATTAAACCAGAATTGGTAGAAATCATAAGCATTAGTATATTCAGTATTTAACCAAATATTCTCCCCTTCTGATTTACCAAATTTAGAACCATCAGCCTTATTAATTAATGGTGAAGTAATTCCGTAAACCTTATGTTTATCTCCCATAATTTTTCTGACTAATTCTGAGCCTGATGTTAAGTTACCCCATTGATCTGATCCACCAATTTGAATCTCACAACCTTCATTTTGGTATAGGTGTAACCAGTCCATTGCTTGAAGGATTGTATATGAGAATTCAGTAAATGAAATCCCTGTTGATAAACGACTTGAAATTGTATCTTTAGCTAACATGTAGTTAACATTGAAGTGTTTTCCATAATCACGTAAGAACTCTAACATACTTAGTGATCCTAACCAGTCGTAGTTGTTTAAAATAACACCTTTACTAGCGTCTTTTAGATTAATGAAACGTGATAGTTGTTCTTCTAATGCTTTAACGTTATCACGAATCGTATCTAAAGATTGCATTGATCTTTCTGTTGTTGGACGTGGATCACCAATCATACCCGTTGCTCCACCACAAAGTGCAATTACGCGATGACCAGCTTCTTGGTATCTTTTTAATAATAATATTTGTTGCATATGGCCAACATGTAATGAGTCTGCTGTTGGATCAAATCCACAGTAGACTGTTGCTGGTTGTTTTAATCTTTCTCTTAGTCCATCAATATCTGTAACGTCTTTAACTAATCCTCGCCATTGTAGCTCTTCAATAAAATCCATATATTTTTCCTTCTTTCTAAATAAAAAAGCATCCATAAAGGACGCTTCTGCGTGGTACCACCTAAATTGATACCGATTCGGTATCACTCTTATCGTTAACGCCGATCTACGTATAGTGTTAGTATATGCTCCAAGGTGTATAAAGTTTTAACAGATACTAACTTGCACCAACCGTTAGCTCTCTAAAATCCATTTGAAACTTTTCTTCTTGTCATCGCTTATATTTTTGTTGATCCTCGTGGAGTGAATAAGTATGATAATTCAATGTTCTTATCACTGCCATCTTTTTCTTGATCTTCTTCTTTGTTTGATAATTGCTTAGTCATCATACGCATCGCTACAGCACCTAAGTCATAGCTTGGCATTACGAAGCTTGATAATTGTGGTCTAAACATTTTATTGTATTTAGTATCAATTATACAGACAATTTGCATGTCTTCAGGAATCTTGTAGCCCGCTTCATTTGCTGCGTTCATAATCGCGATTGCTTGTGAATCACGGTTAGCAATAATAACTTCTGGTTTATTTGTTTTAAAATACTCAGTTAAGAATGTATAAGTTGATCTTTGGGCTTTTGGTATTTTGATTTGGTTATCAAATTTCATACCATGTTTTTCATATGCCTTACTTGCTCCAGCAACTAATTGCTTAGATGAGTAATCATTCTTACGGTCTTCTAAGATTGCGACATCTTTATAACCTTCAGTAATGAATTTATCAACTAGTTCGTTAACAGCTTGTTTAATATCAATATAAACTGATGATACATTATTAGCTTTAATTTTGTTTCCAATAAATACGATTGGAATATTGTATTCTGATAATGTTTCAATATCAATTCCTGTTAAGTTATCGTTATAAATAACTACTCCATCAACACGTGTTTTGATAATTGAATCAATAACGTCTTTAAAATCAACAATACCTTCTGAAATTGTATGTAGGTAAATGTTATAGTTATAAATTTTAGCTACGTCAATTAGACCATTGATGATTTGTCCAGTAAAGACAAATGATGCTTCTGGTACGACTAAGGCAATCGTAGTTGATCTTTTTAAAGCTAAAGATTGCGCCACAGCATTTGGTTTATAACCTAATTTGCTAATTGCTTCTTCAACTTTTTTACGTGTTGACTCTTTTACTAAATCTGAGCCATTAATTACTCTTGATACGGTTGCTAGCGAAACCTCTGCTTCAGCTGCAACTTCATATATTGTTACTTTTTTCATTTTTCACACAATCTCTCTATTTTATTATTTGCTTTTAAATAATCCTTTAATTCCTGAAACTATTTTTGATCCGATTTCAACACTTGCTTCCTTAACATTTTTAAGGCCTTCTTGAACTTTTGGATCGTTCCAAGTATCACTTGCTTTATCCGCTACAAATTTAGCGCCATCTTTGGTTGTTTCAAAGACTTTCTTTGAAGTTTCGCTAACAGTATCTACTGTCTTTTTCGTGATTTCCTGAACTTTTTCATCATGAATAAATTTATCGATTTTATCTGCTGTCTTATCATACACATCTTTGGCTGAAGATGCAACATCTTTTGCGATGTTTACTGATGAGTCAACAAGGTCCTTAGCGGCGTTTTTACTTGTTTCTTCACTAGCCAATAAATCTATATCTTTTTCTAATTCATCTACATCAATTTCTTGAGTTACAACTTCTTCAACTTGCTCAAGAATATCTTTTTCTTCATTCACTTAAATCACTACTCCTTCTATTTCTTAAATATCTTTTGAATCCATTTTTTAATTCTAATTAGCAGCTTACGATTCTTATATACGTTTTTCGCAGCTAGAACCCAAAATGAAGTTGACATGAATGTTTGTAGTATTCCAACTTCAACTTCTTCCGCATTAGCCGATCTAGGTACTATCGCTTGGACACGCGCATATTCAGCCTTAGTATTATTAACCTTATGATTAATCGCTTCAACCTTTTTTGAAAGGCCAAGCATCTCTAATGCTAGTTTAATTAAAAGATAGATTAGTAAAATGATTACTGCTAAATAAATATAAACTAAAACTGAATTAAACTTAGTTAATATTTCTATAAGACTTTTCATTTTATCGCCTACTTTATATTTCTATATTACTATCAATATCTATATCAGCTATTTCTTCTGCTGTTTGTTTATCATTTTTCTTAGTCTTCTTAAAGAGACCTGAAGCCCAATCTTTTACTATTTCAAAGTTGTCTGTAACTAAGTTGACTGATTTCTCTACAACTGAGTATCTGACAAAGTTTAGAACGTCATCAACTGATTGACCAACATTGGCAACAGTTTTCAGTGGTGGTTCTAACATTTGAATAGTTTTATCAACACTATCGATCGTTGAGTTAACTTTAGTAAAGGTCGTATCTAAACCTTTAACAGTTTTAACAACTTCCCATAATAACCAACAGACCAAAATTAATGCGACGAGGCCGACAACTGGTAACAGTAAACTGGCAAAATTTGATAAGTCAGTTAAAAAACTTCCTTGATTAATATTTATATACATGTTTCATCCTCATTTCATATTTATACTTTACTAGGTCTTTCTTATATATTATACGATTATGAAAATATTTTCAATAGTTTAGCAAGCATTACCATTTCATAAGTTAAAAAAAGAAGTAATCTTTGACTACTTCTTTCCATTCAATTAAATATCGATTCTTTTTAGATGTTCAATTAAACCCATTTTTAAGCTATGCATTTCTTTTGTCCCCATAAATACGAAGACTGCTGGTGCGAAATATGCTAGTTGTCCAACTGATTCAAGCGAATCATCAACAACAAATGAACCTTCAATATTTTCAATTAGTACGCCGGTATCAATGACCTTAACCATACCATCGCTGTCGACAGCTGAACCAACTGCAACAACATCAGCTAAGCTTAGCATCTTGATAAAGTCATCCTTAAAGGTCTCTAAACGAGCGATACGATCAGGATGATAAACAGCTACAAGCTTCTTATCAGGATACTTAGTATGAGCTGCTTCAAGTGTTACAAGAATTTCGGTTGGATGATGAGCATAATCATCAATGACAACACTCTCACCAAGTTCAGTTACTTCAAAGCGACGACGTGCTCCTTGATAATTAGCTAAACCAGCATTAATTGCATCTTTATCTAATCCAAGTAATAAACCAATACCAATTGTCGCAAGCGCGTTATGAATCATATGACGGCCCGTACGATTAATTGTAAAGTTACCAACTAAGTTTCCATTATAGATAACATCGAAAGATGAATGCGTTGATGTTTCAACAATATTCTCAATATAGAGATCATTACTTGCATCCTCACCATAATAAATTACTGGTGTTGTGATATTAAGTTTTCTTGCATTTAAATCATCACCAAATAATAACACAACTTTTGATGTTTGATTAGCAAACTCTTCAAAAGCATTTAAATAATCTTGATCAGTTTCAAAGTAGTCAACATGGTCCCACTCTAAATTCGTAATAACGGCATAATCAGCTTTATAATCAATAAAGTGACGTTTATACTCACAAGCTTCAATGGCAATAATATTTGCTCCATCATCAACTTGACCACGACCATCGCCAATTAAATGCGCTGTCGGGATATTTTCACGTAACATATCCGCAATCATTGATGTTGTAGTAGTTTTACCATGAGATCCAGAAACGGCGACTGACACAAAGTCTTGAATATATTTACCTAAGAATTTTGGATAAGTATAAACTTCAGCCCCCACTGCTAGTGCATAAGCATAGTCTGGGTGACTCTCATCAAATGAGTTACCAACTACAACTACCATATCTTTAGTAATTGTTTGTGAGTTAAACTTTTCAAGTTTAATTCCTTTTTCAATTAATTCAACTTGGGTGAAAACATAGTTTTCAGTATCAGAACCGATAACTTCATAACCAGCATCATCTAATAGATTAGCTAGTGCTGACATTCCTGTTCCTTTAATCCCGATGAAAAAATGTGTTTTTTTTTCTTGACCATGATCAACTGAGATCAGATCATCTAAAGTTAAGTTAGTAAATTCATCAACTTTAGTGCGATCTTGTTCACTGACTAATTGCTCACTCTCACTGACTAAACTATCTTCAAGGATGCTTTCATTATCTTGATAATCTCCTTCATCCTCAATTTCATTAGCTTCTTGCTTAGCATCTTTATTAACGCCAAACATTGGACTAATAATAGTATTTAAGTGATTTACTTTTTTCTTTGGTTTAGAGGCAACAACCTTAACGGCATACTCTTTTTCGCCATGATTCTTAGCTCCAAGTATTGGACTAATAATCGGTGTAAAGGTATATGTTTTTTCCTCTTCTTCCACTTCTTTAACTTTCGGAGTAACTTTTACTATCGGAACGTTATTATCGATAAAGATTGATTTTTCTTTATCTGGTGTGAATGTTTTTTGCTTGACTACTTCTACAGGCACAACTTCTTTAACTGCATCTTTTGGCTTTTCGACTTTTTCAGTTTTTACAGCAACCTTAATCGGTTCCTCAATAACTTCAGCATCTACTTCGACATCATCAAACAATAAATTAGATAACTTTTTAAACATTGTATGACCTCCAATCGACTTCAAAGAAACTCTGGTCTAGTGATTCTTCATCATCTAACTTGATTATACCCTTTTCATCAGATTTTTGTAAGAATCCTAATTCTCTTTTTGAACAAAGCATACCTGCTGAATCAGTATTTAAGACCTTACCAGCTTTAATTAGTACACCCGTTGGTAATACTGCATTATCTAGGGCAACAACTGTCTTCATACCTACTTCAACATTGGCTGCTCCACAAACGATTGCGAAAACACTCTCTCCAACTTTAACTTGACATAAGTTTAAGTTGTTTGAGTTAGCAACAGCTTCAAATTCTAGAACTTGTCCAATACGTAAATTTTCGTTTGCATCATAAGTAAATGTTAAATCAGCCAAATAATCATTGATTAAAGCTAAGTTTTCTGGACTTGGATAGTTAAAACCAGTCGCAAAATTATTTGCGAAATCCTTATCTTCAATATTAATTCCAACTAATTCATCATTGTGATAAAGACGAACTTGTTGATCAAGTTTTTCTTCTTTAGTTACACTTTTATCACTTAAATTAATTAAAATCATTTCATTAAACACTGCATTAGTCTTATAAATTCTTACTGGGCTATTCATCTACTCATCATCCTCTTCTTCTATAATTATATCCTTAATCATTCCTTCATCAGGAATTGAATCAGAAAATAATTCGATAACTTCTTTTTCATATGCGAAAGTTTCCTTATTAGAAAACTCACTAATTACTAATTTATTCTTTACTTCGATTGTTTGTGATATGGACAAGATTTGTTCAATCACATCTAAGGTATCAACCTTATGGACCATGGCTAAGAAGAAAACATTATTAATTCTTAAATAAATCAGGTTTTCTTGAGTCGATAATTCTTCAATATAAACATGTCCAGTCTTTTCTTCTGTGCGGGTCTTAAGTTGAAACTCTTGATCAAAGACTAAGTCTTCAACATTAATTTCTTTTAACTTATCATTTAGAATTGCGGAAACATCTAAAGACATAAAGATATCTTGTTGATAAAAACTTAATCTTGATGAAATTGAGTTTGATTCTTTGACACCAATATTTTGCGGTAAGTTGTATGAGAAAAGCTTTTTTCGATGATTATTGTTAACAGAAATATTAGCTGCGTTTAAATCAGCTAGTATTTGATTAAATCCCGTCTCAATATCAGTATGCTTGCCACTACAAGCTACAACAAAGCTTAGCACTAGCAATATCAGTACTTTTCGCATAAACTCACCTCATTTCTTTAATATTTTATTACATATTGCAAAGTTTTTCAATTGCCTTGGCATAGATAGCCGTTCCATCAATTAGGGCTGCTTTTGAAACTGCCTCATCTGCTTGGTGAACATCACCAACTGATTCTGGATGTTTAATTAATGGAAATTCCATTCCATAGGCAACATGGTTTTCAAATGCTTTCGCATAAGTTCCACCACCCATAGTAATTAATGGTGATTCATAGTCACCAGTTTCAGTACGGTAAACTTCTTCTAATATTTTAATCATATCGCCTTCTGGATCTAAGAAGACAATGTCTTTATCCGTATCAATATCTAAACTAAAGTTTAATGGTTCAACTTTAGCACGGATTGCTTTAAAGACATCTTCTGCCACATAACCATCTGGATATCTAATATCAATTAAAGCCGATTGTGTATTTTCATTAATTCTTAATACTCCTAGGTTTAAAGTTAATGGACCCATGTACTTACCTTCAAAGTCAATGTTTAAGCCATGACCATTGTATGAATGGGTAAAATCTGCTAAATGCTTAGCGAATTCATCATTATGTGCTTCAGCAATAAAGCTTAGTAAGTAAACACCAGCATTAAGTCCTTCTTGAGGAGCCATAGCATGAGCTGATTTACCTTCTAGGTAGTAAGTATTATCTGTAACTGATCCAACTAAGTTATGTTTACTTAGATAAGCTGTAAATGCAGCCTCATCTAGATCAACACTTAATTTAGCACTAGCACGACCAATTACCACGTTTCCTACTTCACCAGCATTTAACTCGGTAATAATCGTTGGATATTCACTATTTAGATATAATTGAATAATCCCTTTTTCACCATAAATTACTGGGAAGTTAGCATCTGGCGTAAATCCAAAGTTTGGTACTTCTTCAACTTGCTTATAATACTCAACACATCTAAAGCCAGTTTCTTCATCACAGCCGACAATTAAGCGGACACGACGATTTAATTTAACATTATTATCTTTTAATATTTTTAGGGCATGGTAAGCAGCGATTGATGGTCCTTTATCATCACTTGTACCACGACCAAAGATGTAACCATCTTCCTCTTCACATCCTAGGGGATCTTTTGTCCAGCCATCTCCTAGTGGAACAACATCTAAGTGACCTAAAACGCCAACTAACTCTTCACCTTCACCATATTCAATGTATCCAGCATGACCATCAACATCTTTATAAGTAAAGCCATCTCTTTTAGCCATATCTAAGAATAGGTCTAAAGCTTGGCGAATATTTGCTCCATAAGGGGCATTTTCGCTAATTGT
Organism: Erysipelothrix sp.; assembly: GCA_012735275.1. GTDB lineage: Bacteria > Bacillota_I > Bacilli_A > Erysipelotrichales > Erysipelotrichaceae > JAAZDN01. Next base: position 2,907 of record JAAYHR010000036.1, on the reverse strand, counting down.
TGTTTCATCAATGATTGACTTAATCGCAACCATTGCTTTTAAGTCAGCTACTATTTCATCTTGTCTTTTTACTGCTTCTTGTTTATAACTCATATTATCTCCTTATATCCCTTGACTTGTTAATTCAATGAACTCATCAATCATATCCGTAATCATAGCAAGTGATGAAGCCCAGAATTCTTTTTCTCTAACATTAACACCAGCTAAATCACCAATTGCTTCTGATGATAGAACTGTTGTGTTCATTAACATATTATCGTATTTAGCAACAAAACTATCGCCCTCTTCTAAATATTTAGCATATAATCCTTTTGAGAATAATGCTCCATAAGCATATGGGAAGTTATAGAAGTTTAAGCCTGCTGAATAGTAATGACCTTTACACGCCCACATGTATGGGTGTAAGTAATCTTTATCTAATCCATTGCCATAAGTTTGCTCTTGCGCCGAAATCATTAAAGCTTTTAAATCCGCAGCCGATAAGAACTTATCTTTACGGTTTTCAATAACTGATTTTTCAAATAAGAATCTTGAGTAGATATCAACAATAACTTGTGTTGCATCAGAAATCATATTTTCTAATAGTTCAATCTTTTCATTACGGCTTGCTGTTTTTAATGCAGCTTCCGATAAGATTAATTCACAGAAATTTGATGCTGTTTCAGCAATTGGCATTACATAGCGCGTATTTAGCATATGATGATCTTCAATCATATGACCATGATAAGCATGGCCTAGCTCATGTGCTAATGTAACAACACTACCTAAGTCATAACCATAGTTATGCATAATTCTTGATTGTTTAATCATTGGTAAGTTTGAACAGAATGCTCCACCGCGCTTACCAGCTCTTGGTAGATAGTCAATCCAAGCATCATCGAATGAACGTTTAACTAAGTCATGGAGACCTGGACTAAATGTTTTAAATGAATCTAAGACCATTTTCTCAGCTACTTCAATTGAGTACTCGGTATCTGATTTTACTAGTGGTGCAAAGAGGTCATAGAATGGAATTCCATTTTCATGGCCTAATAGTTTACCTTTATGTTGTAAGAACTCACGGTATTTTGGTAGTACATCATCAATAGCTGCAAATAGTGCATCTAATGTTGTTCTAGACATACGTGATGCTATTAATGTCATATCAATGGCATCTTCATAGCCACGAAGCTCTACCATTGTATTAACGTGTCCTTTAATCGAGTTTAAGCTGTATGCTAATGAATCTTCAATACCAGCATAGCCAGCAATTTCAGCTTCATAGGCAGCTTTACGAACTGCTTGATCATCAGAGTATGCTAAGTTTCTAACTTCCGTTAATGAAATCTTACCACCGGCATAATCCATTGTGTATGTTGATGTTAAATAATCATAAAGGTCTTCCCAGTTATTAACTCCATTTAAGTTAATTTTTGAAATCAATGATTCTTCTTTTGCCGATAATTGATATTGTTTTCCATCAATTATTTCTTGTAAGTAGAATTCATGTTCTTTAATATATTCATCAGCAACTAATTCTGATAAGTTTTCAATACTTGCTAAAAAGTTATTGATTGTGGCACTTGCTTCTGTCCCTTTTGATAAATCTTGCATTAATTGGCCTAAGTGACTTTTGACTTCATTATTTGATGAATCAACACTATCACTTAAACTTAAGAAAGCGCCTAGCTTTCTAACTAAAGCGGCTTGGTCATTCTTTAAGACTAAAATTTGTTTAACCGTTTCAATGTCCGCTACTTCTAATGATGCTGCTAATTCATTTAATTGCTCGATCTTAGCTAATAAAGTTTTACGATCCGCTAGGTATTGACTATCTTCAATACTCTTATATAAAACATCTAAATTCCATTTATGCATAAATACTCCCTCTTTCTATATAAGTAAACCCCAATTTTCTGGGGTTTAGTTTTTTTATTTGTTTTCTTTTGCTTCGACAGCTGGCTTACTTGCTGGTTTTGGTAGTAAGTCTTTACGCGATACATTAACACGACCACGATCATCAACTTCAATTACTTTAACCTTAACAATTTCATCAACTTTTAATACGTCAGAAACTTTTTCAGTTCTTTCGTGAGCTATTTTTGAAATGTGTAGTAATCCATCAGTTCCTGGGAATAATTCAACGAAGGCACCGAAGTTCTCAATACGAACAACTTTAGCTTCATAGATTTCTCCAACTTGCGCTACTTTTACGATTGCTTCAATCATTGCTTTCGCTTTATTGATTGATTCACGGTTACTATGGTAAATAACTACTGATCCATCATCTTCAATGTCAATCTTAACATTGTCTGATTCTTCAATAATGTTATTAATAACATCACCACCACGACCAATAACGTCACGGATTTTATCAACAGGAATCATTAGTCTTTCCATCTTAGGTGCATATGTTCCAACGTCCTCGCGAACTTCAGAAATTGCTTCTAACATGTTTTCCATAATATGGTCACGACCAATTTTCGCTTGTGTTAATGCTTCTTTTAATATTTCTCTTGAAATACCTTCAACTTTGATATCCATTTGCATTGCAGTAATTCCTTTTGGAGTACCGGCAACTTTAAAGTCCATATCGCCGAAGAAATCTTCAAGACCTTGAATGTCAGATAGAATTGCATATTCGCCATCATACATAACCATTCCCATTGCAATACCTGCAACCGGGGCAGTAATTGGAACACCAGCTGCCATTAATGACATTGTTGATGCACAAATTGATGCTTGTGATGAAGAACCATTTGATTCTAATACTTCTGATACAACTCTAATTGCATATGGGAAGACTTCTTCAGATGGAATAACTTGTAATAAAGCTTTCTCGCCTAAAGCACCATGACCAATCTCACGACGGCCTGCTCCACCCATTCTTCCAACTTCACCAACTGAATATGGTGGGAAGTTATAGTG
>JAAYHR010000035.1 GCA_012735275.1 Erysipelothrix sp. | reverse complement strand
GATTAAATGAGTGAATATGTATTACAAGAAAATGCTGATGGCAGCACAATCACAGTTGCTGATGTCCAAGCAGAAATATTAGAAATATTATTAGAATTTAATCGCATCGCAAGTAAACATGATATCGACTATACACTCGCATACGGTACCGAACTTGGTGCCGTCCGCCATGGTGGTTTTATTCCTTGGGATGATGATATTGATCTATTTATGGAAGAAGTTGATTATTTAAAAATGGTTTCAGTTCTAGATAATGATCTTAATGACAAATATTATTATCATTGCTTTGAAAAGAATGATAAACATAATGTCTTAACTCCAACGATGAAGATCAAGATGAAGGATACGCATATTAAAGAGAAGACACTCTTAAGAAATCGTTTAGATAATAATGGTGATGGCGATGGTTTATTCATTGACATCTTTCTATTTAGACCACTAAGTGAATCTAAATGGCGCCACTATGGTGCTCAAGCATATAGTATGGCATTAATGCCAATCATTATCTTTTTAGATTTAATTAAAGTTGATTCACGCTTCTTTAATAAGCGATTATATAATCATGCTAAACGCTATGCACATAAACATAAAAATTCTAGGTATTCAGGATCATGTGTTTCTTGGGTCTTTGATGGCTTTCTTGATACGAAAATATTAAGAGATGATGTCTTTCCAAGTACTGAGATTCTCTTTGAAGGCCATAAACTTCGTGGATCAAACAATCCACATGCTGTATTAAAAGCACTATATGGTGATGACTATATGACACCACCAGATATTAAATATCAAAAACCACATCATATAATTGAGATAAAAATAGACAAGGAGATTTAAGATGGATATTATTTTAGCGGTAAATGCTGGTTCTTCTTCCTTAAAGTTTCAACTATTTGAAATGCCAAGTGAAAAAGTTCTTGTTTCAGGTTTAATTGAAAGAATTGGTTTAGAAGATTCAATCTTCACTATGAAAAAAAATGGTGATAAGATATCTAAAGTTAGTGATATTAAGGATCATTATCAAGCGGTAAATATCTTACTCGATTCTTTAACAGCTGAAAAAGTTGTTGAAAAGATTTCTGATATTACCGGAGTTGGTCATCGTGTTGTCCACGGTGGTGAATACTTCTCAAATTCAGTTTTAATTGATGAAATCGTTAAGAAAAGTATTTATGATGTTAGTAATTTAGCTCCACTCCACAACCCAGTTAACTTAGTTGGGATTGAAGCTTTCCAAGAGCTACTACCAGATGCATGCCAAGTCGCAGTATTTGATACAGCTTTCCATCAAACGATGAAAGAATCAACATACTTATACCCACTACCTTATGAGTACTATGAGAAATATCAAGTTAGAAAATATGGCTTCCACGGAACTTCACACTTCTATGTGTCACGTCGTGTTGCCGAGTTAATGGATCGTGATATTAAAACACTAAACTTAATTTCAATTCATTTAGGTAATGGTGCTTCAATTACAGCAATTGAAGATGGTAAATCAGTAAATACCTCAATGGGCTTTACTCCACTAGCAGGAATTATGATGGGAACGCGTACGGGTGATGTTGATCCAGCAATTCTACCATTTATAATGGAAGCAGAAAACTTAACATCAAAAAGTGTCTTAGATATTTTTAATCATAAATCAGGCATGTATGGAGTTTCTGGGATTTCATCAGATGCTCGTGATATTATTGAAGCATATGATTCGGGAAATGAGCGTGCTGCGCTCACCCTTGATATGTATGCTAATCGTGTATCTGAAGTAATTGGTAGCTACTTTATTAAACTTGGTCATGTTGATGCATTAGTCTTCACTGGTGGTATTGGTGAAAATGCTGTCTTAATTAGACAAATGATCTTTGATAAGATTTCTGAAGCTATGGGCTTAGATGTTAATAAAGACTTAAATCTTGAAGTAATGGGTCTTGAAAAACGTTTAGATGAAAATGATAGTAAATCAGAAGTTTGGATTGTTCCAACTGATGAAGAGTTAGTAATTGCGCGCGATACTTATAATATTTCAAAAGATTAATTAAGATGCACCCATGTAAATGTGGTGCATTTTTACTCCATTTACAACTCAAGTAGCACTTGATAGGCATTCGCAATAAGAAATTATAAGATATTTACATACAGGAGGTATTTCAATGGAAAATACAAAAAATCAAGTATTTAGTATGCGCGCTTTAGGAAAGCGAATTAGTGATAATCGTAAACGATTAAATCTTACACAAAATGAATTAGCGGAAAAGTTGTTTGTAACTTATCAAGCAGTCTCATCATGGGAGAATGGCTTAACTGCACCAGAGATCAGTAAGCTAATTGATTTGGCACAAATATTTAACTTATCGATTGATGAGTTAATGGGCCATACCGATATTGCTGAAGCTATTAATAAATATGATAATCAAGTTGAGTTAGAAGTTAAGGATGTATCAAATATGAGTTCATTTCTTAAACCACAAGAGTTTAATCATCTTCTAGATGATCTTGATGCTGATGCGATTTCTTACGAATATGCAATTGCATTTATGCCTTATGCTGATAGTGACTTCTTCGATAAATGGTTTGAAGCTAATAAGGATAAATTAAATTCAAAAAATCTTGTCAGCTTCTATCCATTCTTAGATCAAAAACAATTAAATTATTTAATTGAAACTTATGCTGATACTAATGATAATTCGAATATTGCGACGATCTTTCCTTTCTTAGATGAAGAGAACTTAGAGACGCTATTAATTAAGAGTGAAGGGCGCTTAATTGTCCCAATGGCTCCATTTCTCTCAAGTGAGTCATTAAGTAAACATGCCAAACTTAGCCTTGATGTTGGTGATTATAAGTCTTTAGTAGCACTTGCACCATTCTTATCTAGCGAATTTATTAAAGCAATTGTTAATAAAATTACGCTTAATGGTAATGTATCTGATGCAGTTGCATTCTTTCCCTTTATGTAAGTTTAATTAGTAAACAGGCGACTAGTATCGCCTGTTTTACTTGACAAATACATTGCTTTTACGTATTATAAACATACGAAGACAAGAGTTTAATAGATTGACTTGAAGAGATATAGTGGTTGGTGAAAACTATAATTCAACTATTAAGTTTACTACTTTGATTGAGATGATAGGAAATGATCATCCGTCTCATTTGCGTTAAAAATGAAAGTGCACATGCAAATGTGAATTAAGGTGGTACCACGATAACTCGTCCTTTTGGAGAGTTTTTTTTATTAGGAGGAATAGAAATGATTAATATATTAGAAAATGAAAGACTAGCAACACTAAATCATAGTGCGGCACACGTCATGGCACAAGCTGTCAAAAGACTTTATCCCCAAGCGAACTTTTGGGTTGGGCCAGTAATTACTTCAGGCTTTTACTATGATATTGACTTACATGGTGAAGTAATTTCCGAAGAAGATTTCCCAAAAATTGAACGTGAAATGAAGAAAATTCAAAAAGATGGAAAGAGAATTACACGTGCAGAAATTTCTAAAGCGGAAGCTTTAGAACTATTTGCCAACGATCCATACAAGATTGATTTAATTGAAAATCTTCCTGAAGATGAAGTTATCTCAACTTACAAGCAAGGTGAATTTGTGGACCTTTGCCGCGGACCACACGTTGATACAGTAAAAGAAGTTAGATATGTAAAACTGCTTAAAGTATCAGGTGCTTACTGGAAAGGCGATGCCAACAATAAACAACTTCAAAGAGTTTATGGGATTGCTTTTGATTCACAAGAAGAATTAGATGCCCATTTAAACTTACTTGAAGAAGCACTAAAACGTGATCACCGAAAACTTGGTCGTGAATTAGACTTATTTATGATCTCTGAATATGCACCAGGTCATCCATTCTACTTAAATAATGGAATGATTATTCGTAAAGAATTAGAAGACTTCTGGCACGCTAAACATGTGGCAGCTGACTATGAATTTATTAAAACACCAACAATGTTAAATAAATCTTTATGGGAATTATCAGGTCACTGGGATAACTATGAAAACAATATGTACACAACAGTTGTTGATGATCAACAATATGCGATTAAACCAATGAACTGTCCAGGTGGAATGTTAGTTTATAAAAACTCAATGCATTCATACCGTGACTTCCCACTCCGTGTAGCTGAGTTAGGTCATGTTCACCGTTATGAAGCAAGTGGAGCACTATCTGGATTATTTAGAGTTAGATCATTTACTCAAGATGATGCGCATATCTTTATGACTAAATCAATGATTGAATCAGAAATTATTAAATTAATTGATTTAATTGATGAAATCTACTCAGTCTTTGATTTTGAATATCGTATTGAACTTTCAACAAGACCAGAAGATAAATTTATCGGAGAAATTGCTGACTGGGATGAATCAGAAGCAATCTTAGAAGAAGTTATCAAGAAAACTGGGAAAGAATACAAGATCAATGCTGGTGATGGGGCATTCTACGGACCAAAAATTGACTTCCAAATTAAGGACTCATTAGGTCGTGAATGGCAATGTGGTACAATTCAATTAGATATGAACTTACCAGAAAGATTTGACTTAACATACATTGATGAACACGGTGAGCGTATCCGTCCAATCATGTTACACCGTGCTATCTTCGGATCATTTGAAAGATTCTTTGGAATTTTAATTGAGCACTTTGCTGGTGCCTTCCCATTATGGTTAGCCCCAAAGCAAATTGAAATTATTCCGGTAAACAATACTTACCACTTAGAATACTCAAATGAATTAAAAGCACAACTTGAAGCTTTAGGCTTTAGAGTTTCAGTCGACAGTCGTGATGAGAAATTAGGCTACCGTCTACGTGAAGCACAAATGATGAAAGTTCCTTACCAATTAATAATTGGTGATAAGGAAGTTGAATCAAAAAATATTAACGTAAGAAAATATGGTTCAAGAGATCAAGAAATCTTTGAAATCGCTGATTTCGTTACTTTAATTACAGACGAAAAAAATAATAAAAAATAAAAGATAAGGCCTTGTGATCAATGCCTTTAATGAGGTTAGATAATATGGAAATGAAAAATTTAGTTATAAAACAAGTAATATTTGATACCGGATTTACAAGTAATCAAGTAAATGCAGTTATTGATTTAATAAGTGAAGGCAATACTATTCCTTTTATTGCTCGTTATCGAAAAGAAATGACAAATAATTTAGATGAAGTTCAAATTAAGTTAATTGAAGATACTTATAATTACTTATTAAAGTTTGAAGAACGGAAATTAGATGTTACCCGCTTAATTGAAGAAAGTGGAAACATGAGTCCAGAGCTCTTAAAAGAAATTGCGGCAGCTAAGACTTTAAGTGAACTTGAAGATATTTACCGTCCCTTTAAAGTTAAGCGTAAAACCTTAGCAGGGATTGCTAAAGAACAAGGTTTAGAACCTTTTGCAAACTTCATTCTTGAAGAAAAAGTAAATGCTAATATCGAAGCTGAAGCCTTAAAGTATGTTAATGATGATTTAGACTTAGAAGCAGTTTATGCAGGAGCTCATGAAATTATGGCCGAGATTTATGGTGATCGTAGTGATTTAAGAGCATTCTTTAGAAAGTATATCCAAAATACCGGAGTTTTAACTTCAAAATTAAGAGATGAATCTTTAGATGAAAATGCGACATACAAGATGTATTACGATTATAGTGAGAAATTCCATAAGGTTGTTGCTCACCGTATCCTAGCATTAAATCGTGCTGAAAAATCTAAGGTTTTAACCGTCAATATTAATGTTGATGAAGATGAAGTATCAAGATTCTTAACTAATCGTTTAGTTAGTGATTTAAGTGCACCATCTAATCCATATATTGTTGCTGCGTTTGAAGATGCTTATAAGCGTTTTATTTCACCAGCAATTATTCGTGAATTAAGAAAAGATGCGACTGAACTTGCTCAAGCACAAGCGATTGAAGTATTCTCAGATAACTTATTTAATCTTTTACTTCAATCACCAATTAAACATTTAACGGTAATGGGCTTTGATCCTGCTTATCGTACAGGGTGTAAGTTAGCTATTATCGATGAATTTGGATCAGTCCAATCAATTGATATTATTTATCCACATGCATCATCAAAAGCTAATGCTGCAGCAGCGGCTAAGAAATTCCAAGAGTTAATTAAGAAATATAATGTTGATTTAGTTGCGATTGGAAATGGTACAGCAAGTCGTGAATCAGAAGTCTTTGTAGCTGAAAACTTAAAAGCAATGAATTCGAAAGCTAAGTACTTAATTGTTTCAGAAGCTGGAGCATCAGTTTACTCAGCATCTGAAATTGCTCGTCAAGAATTCCCAGACTTACAAGTTGAAGAAAGATCAGCAATCTCAATTGCTCGCCGTGTCTTAGATCCATTATCAGAGTTAGTTAAAGTTGAACCACGCTCAATCGGGGTTGGACAATATCAACATGACTTACCAGAAAAAATCTTAGATAATGAATTAAGCTTTGTTGTCCAAAATGCAGTTAACCAAGTAGGGGTCGACTTAAACTCGGCATCCGCTAAAATACTTGAATATATTTCTGGTTTAAATAAAACAGTTGCGCAAAATATTATTACTTATCGTGATGAGATTAAACGCTTTACTAACCGTAATCAACTTAAAAAAGTTCCAAGACTTGGTCAAAAAGCTTTTGAACAGTCAGTTGGTTTCTTAAGAATATTTGAAGGTGATAGTATCTTAGATGCAACGGGTATTCACCCAGAATCATATAAGATTGTTAAAGCGATTATTAAAGATTACAAACTAGATATTAATAGTCTAGGCTCAGATGCTAATAATGAGATTTTAAATTCTTTAGATTTAAGTGAATTAGTATCTAAATATGAGATTGGTCAAGCGACTATGGAAGATATTCTTAAAGCTTTAAAATCTCCATTATTTGATATTCGTGAGAATATGGATAGTCCACAGTTAAGATCTGATGTACTATCGGTAGATGATTTAGTAATTGGTATGAAGATGAATGGTACCGTAAGAAACGTTGTTGACTTTGGTATCTTTGTTGACATTGGTTTAGATAATGATGGATTAGTCCATATTTCTAAATTATCAAAATCATATGTTAAGCATCCATCAGATGTCTTAAAGGTTAATGATCAAGTTGAAGTTACGATTCTTGATTTTGACGTTAAAACTAAAAAAGTTCAATTATCAATGATTGACTAATCAAAGCAAAAAGGAAGCTAATTATTAGCTTCCTTTACTATTTCTAAGACTTTTTCAATAATTTCATCTGTACTTACATCCATACCTGATTCATCTGCTCTTAGTTTTAATTCAACTTGATTATCTACTAAGCCACGTCCGACAGTAATTCTAATTGGAACTCCAATTAAGTCCATATCGTTAAATTTAACACCTGGACGTTCATTACGATCATCAAGGATAGTTTCAATATTTAATTTAGTGAATGCTTGGTATAAATCATTTGCATAATCCATTTGGGCTTGATCTTTATGACCAATAACTACGATTGCTAATTTATATGGAGCAACTGAGAATGGTAGGTTTAAACCATTTTCATCATTGTGAACTTCAGCGATTGCTGCTAGTGTTCTTCCAATTCCAATTCCATATGATCCCATTACAACTGGGTTTAATTTGTTATCTTGATCTGAATAGTTTAGATCAAATGCTTTTGAATATGTTGTTCCTAGTTTGAAAGTATTTCCAACTTCAATTGCTGATGAGAATGTTAATTCTGCTTGGCAATTTGGGCAAGTATCGCTTTCTTCAATATTACGTAAATCATGGAACTCTGATACTTCAAAGTCACTTAGGTTAACGCCAACGATATGTGCATCTACTTCATTTGCACCAATGACGAAGTTTTCCATATTCTTAACTGAACTATCAGCTATTGTTTTAACTGATAGTCCAACTGGTCCAATAAAGCCAGCATATGATTTAACGTGTTCGATAATTTCTTCTTCACTTGCTGCTTCAACTTCAGCATTTAAGATTTTTTCTAATTTTGTTTCATTTAATTCATGATCACCATTAATTAAAACTAGTACAAACTTATCTTCATCGTATTTATAGACTAGTGATTTTAATAATTGCTCAGTTTTAACTTCTAAGAATTTTGCAACATCTTCAATTGTTTTAACATTTGGTGTTGCAATTTTTGCTTGTGTTACTGTGGCATGGTTATCAAAGTTAACTGTTGGTGCTTGGGCTACTTCTAAGTTACTTGCAAAGTCACATGACTTACAAACTACAATTGTATCTTCACCAATTGGAGCTAGGGCTTGGAATTCTTCTGATAGTTCTCCACCCATAATACCTGAGTCGGCTTTTACGATATGATAGTCTAATTTAAGTCTATCAAAGATGTTTGAGTATGCTTGGCGCATATTTTGATAAGTAATATCACATGTCTCATCGTTAGTATCAAATGAGTATGCATCCTTCATAATAAACTCACGGACACGAATTAATCCATAACGAGCACGCGTTTCATCTCTAAACTTAGTTTGAAACTGATAGAGGCTAAATGGTAAGTGTTTATATGACCTTACAGCGCTCTTAGCAGCTATTGAGAATAGTTCTTCATGTGTTGGTGCTAGGGCAAATGGGCGGCCGAAACGGTCGTTTAATTTGAACATAGAATCACCAATAATTTGATCTCGGTTACTCTCTTCGTAAATTTCCATAGGGATAAGTGCGGGCATGAGCATCTCTGAAGAATCAATATTGTTCATTTCTTCTCTAATGATATTCTCTATATTACTAATTGTTTTAAATCCTAGCGGCAGCATCATATAGACTCCTGCTGAGTTACGCTTAATAAAACCTGCTCTTGTTAAAAGGTTTGAAGAAATTGAATCCTCATCCTTTAAATCTTCTCTAATTGTGTAAAAAAAACTTTTACTTAATTGCATAAAATCCCTACTTTCATTAGTAAATATTAACATTTTCTTGATAATTTCTCAACTGAATAAATAAAAAGAAAGGATTAACCTTTCTTTCTAGTCTTCTAATAATTTTTTTGATCCCTCAAGTGCTTTAAGTGGGGCAATGTTTTGCGATACTTCTAGGGTTCCAAGATAAGTATTATCCTTATCTCTGATCGCATAATATGAGATATGAATAAAGGCATCACCAATTGGTAACCAGAATGATTCTGTATCTTTAGTTCCATCCTTAAAGTCATTTAGGATTCTTTCAACCGTATTGACTGAATGGGGTGGATGACAGTTTTGAACAGTTCTTCCAATGACTGATTTCGTTCTAGCAAAGAAGCGCTCTTCCGCTTGATTAAAGTACTTAACCGTATCGTTAGCATCGATAAATGTCATATCGATTGGTAGTGAGTTTAGTATATGTTCTAGTTCTAGTTTGTTTAAGAAGCCAATATCGAAGTGGATATTGTTTGAGTTCTTTTCTGCTTCTGCTTTTTCAAGTTCTTGATCATATCTAAATTGCTCAACAAAGTTGACACGACTTGGGCGCCATTTTTCTTCTGGTGCGACAATACAGTAGCCAATTTCTATTGAGTCTTCAGCAATTTGTAGCCAGTCATCTTCAGTAAAGATATCTAAGACCATTGGAATTAAGATATCTTCTTCCTTAGAAATCATATCAATGATATCTTTTTCCATTTCTAAGTAATTAGTTAATAAGTCTTCTGTATCTTTATTTTCAATTGCCAGTTTAAAGTTTTTAATTAGTAAGCGAATATCGTCATCGACGGCCCACATTACTTTTGGTGGGGCAGTTAGACCATTTTTCTCCATTAACGGGAAGAAGGTATTTTCTTTACGTGTATAGTGCTTATCGATATCCCATAATAGGTTCATTTGCGTTAGCACATTCATGCGATACTTTTCACTCTCATCTTCTAAATATACGCGAACATTATTATTTAATGATTCAAGTAAGTTTTTTAAAGCATAGTTTTCCTCACGCATGACTCGAACTGGATGTCCAACTTTCTCATGTTCACGATTAACGGTATGGACTTCATCAATTGATCCTTTAAAGATGTTAGCATGAACTGAACATAATAATTGGACTTGTTCAATTTCTAAACCTTCATCTTGCATTAGTGATTTTTCCATTTGGGCAATCTCATATGATGAAACACCGCCAAAGTGTTTTCTAAAGTCCTCTTTAACAACATCCTCGCTCTCACCAGCATGGAGTCTTAAAATTAACTTCTTAAGTTCTTCCTGACGCTTTAAGAATGTTTCATCTTCAACTGTTGTACTATTTATTAATTCACTCATTAAAATCCATCCTCCTCAATTTCAATCCCTTGCTTATTCAAAGCTTCCTTAACGACACTAAAATCTATTTTATGCATATTACAAGCTTTACGAATACTAATGACCTTAGCCACCGTATTAAACATTTTCTCATTAGCTAAATGTGTAAAGCCTAAATTAATTAGTATTTCTTTTATTTCTGGTATTCGATTTACGATATCAAATACTTTTTCATCAACCGATATCTTCATATATACCCCCTTAAATTTCATACTATATAGTTAATATAGACTATATAGTCATATAAGTAATTGACATATGTCAATAAATGACTTATTTCTAACATTTATAACCAGATTATTTGATGATTATTTTCTCTGTGCTATAATATTTCGAGGAGTGATTTAATGAAGAAAGTTGTAATATTATTAATAGCACTATTTCTCACTACAGGTTGTATCAGTATAAACTTAGGTAATGATGGAAATAAGGAAGAAGAAAATGCTGAAAAAGCAGAAGATAAAAAAGATCAAGAAGAAACAAAAGATAAAGAAGTAGAAAAATCTGAAGTTAAAGAAGAATCTGTGGAAGATCAAATTAGACTTTTAATTGCCGAGAAGAATGAATTAGTAATGAAAAAGAAAGAATTAGCACGTCCTTTAGTCGGTAAGGAAAAGGGCGAGAAGATGCGTGAAATCAATTTAGAAATTTCAAAACTAAGTGAGAAAATCAACAAGTTAAAGGCTGACTCTCACTAATTAGTTAATAGTTAATTATTAAGCATTAAATGCTTGTAAAAGCATCGTAAAAGTGTTATAGTTAGTATGCTTTTATTCTAGGTTATTGGAGAGTCCAACCATATCGTGGAATAGAAGGACAATAGAAAGAAGGACTATATATGATTAGTAAAGCAAGAAAACAAGAATTAATTAAAGAATATGCAATCCATGAAGGAGATACAGGAAGCGTTGAAGTACAAGTTGCGGTTTTAACTGAAAACATTAAAAACTTAACAGACCACTTAAACGAACATAAAAAAGACTTCCACTCATTAAGAGGATTACAAAAAATGGTAGGACGTAGAAGAAAACTTCTAGCTTACTTAAGAGATAACGATTTAGGTCGTTACCGTACTTTAATTACAAGTTTAGGTTTAAGAAAATAATAATAAACAAGAGCTACTTTTTTAGTGGCTCTTTTTTTATAGAGTAGGAGGGTTAACATGAAGAAAACTTTGAAGCAAATTCTACTGATTACAATTGGTCAAATTATAATTAGTGCGGGAGTTTCTTTAATGCTTACAGCAAATTTAGGCCTTGATCCTCTAGGTGTATTCCACACTGGGGTAGGTAATACCTTTGGGATTACTTTTGCGAAAGCACTATTTTTTGAAAATGTTATTGTAATAATCGTTTTATTTTTCTTGGATAGAAAATATATTGATATTGCTACATTATTATCAATGTTTCTGGTATCAATCACAACTTCATTTTATTTGAACTTGTATCAAATGATCCTTGGAACTGATTTATCCATGTTAGTTAGATATATTTGTGTAGTTGTAGCCGCAGCTATCGTTGCCTTTGGATATAATTTCTACATAATTCCCAATCGAGGAATTGCGCCAATGGATGTGGTCGCTGAAATTATTGCCGAAAAGGGTAAGTTAGACTTTAAGAAGGTAAAGATTGCAACTGACTTAGCATTTCTAGTTGGTGGTTATTTACTAGGTGGATCTGTTGGTGTTGCGACAATAATTCTAGCCTTTTTAGTCGGTCCATTTATCTCATTCTTTAGAAATATTTTGGATAAACCACTAAATGATTTCATTGAAAGTTAAATAACACTATAGATGTATTTTCAGAAAGCAATATCATAATAATCATTATTATGCTATAATGATTATTATTGTTGATGGAGGAGTGATGTTATGAGATTAAGAAAATTAAGACAACTCGAATCATATGAATACGATATTTTACCAACCTTTCTATATAATTCAATTTATCAAAATGAAGATGATGAGTTACTAGATTATGAAGTTATCGAGAAGAAACAATATAACAATTATATTGCTGACTTTGGTAAGGAAACAGACAATGCAATTGTTTGGGAAATTGAAGGCCGTATCGCTGGACTTGGCTGGTCAAGACTATTTCATGAAGATGACGATAGCTTTGGCTACGTTGATGAAAATACACCAGAGATCACATTATCAGTCTTACCTGGTTATGACGTCCAATTAATCGGACCAGAATTAATCGGAGTTCTATTTAACGAACTAAAAATTCAAGGTTACAAACAAGTATCAATTAATGTTGATGCACGCTATGAATACCTAGATATGCTCGAAAAATTAGGATTTGAAGAATTTGATTGTTGTGGTATTGATGAAAGAATTCTTTATATCAAAAAATTAGAAGACGAAAGTTAGAAACCAATTGGTTTCTTTTTTTTACCCTAGAAGTAATTAAAATGATAAAATTTATATAGTGGAGGAACTTATATGCGACATATACTAACAGTTTTATTTTCTTTGTTTCTATTTTGGCGAATGGGTTCTGAAATGAAAACTATCGAGTTGGCTGCTTATTGCTTAGCTTCCTATTTAGTTTTTAAACCATATTTAAAGAAGTTAATTAGTAAAAATATTTAGTTTTTCAATAAAAAAAGATGAAGCTTACAATTTTATAATTGTTGCTTCATCTTTTAATTTACTCAAAGAACAACTTATCTTCCATATATTGTCGGAATTATAAGTCGTTTAATAGTTCTAATGCAATTCTTAAGTTTAAACTAGTCTCAGGATCTTTTAATGAAACACCAAGGATCTCTTCACATCGAGTAATTCTATATATCACAGTATTTCGATGAAGTGTTAACAGTTCTGAAGTTTTAGCGATTTCACATTGATTATCCAAATATACTTTTAGAGTGTCTACTAGTTCTACATCAAACTCTTTCTTTGAATATGCTAATTCTTTCAAATTACTTTTAATAAAATAGTCGATAGTCTTACTATCATTTCTAAACATTGTTGATATACCAGTTGGTTTGTAAACTTTTATTAAGTCATCACTATCTAGTTCTAGTGCTTTTTCTGCTTCATAATAAGAGTTGCTTAAATCATATGGGTGTTCTACTTTACTTCCAATACCAAAATGTATATTTATACCAAGTAATTCTTTTAGTTCTATTGCACTTTGGCTTAATCTTTCTCTTAGATCATCAATAGGTTGTTGAAGAAGCAAAGTTGTTTGTTTAGTTTTACTTCTATAAAAGACAATTCCGTGCTTGAGACTCGGAATTGTTTTTTCTAATAACCATTGATAAGTTAGTAGTCCAATCTCTTCTTCAAACTTACCTTCGATATTAACGTCAGTCGAATCACATAAAACTACTTGATAATAATCTGATTTAATAATTCCATAATTTATCCCTTGTTGAAATATATCATTATCCTCATAATTTTTTGAAGAGTTATCGAATAAAATATTAGTAAAGAAAGAATTTTGCATATCAATCATAGATTTTTCAATTTGATTATTTTTATAGATTATAAAGGATAGAACCATTCGCGCTTGATCGATAGCAAACTCAGATATCGAAGGATAGGTTAGTTCATTATGGTTCATTATTGCTAAGTAAAATGGGAAATAGTAGTTTGCTTTTATTGGGAATATTTTCATTTCACTTATTTTACCTTTTTCATCAACGATATCAATTAATTTATCTTTAACATGTCTACCTTTTAATTGTGAACTTACTTGATTGCTATAGAAGGCAACTGAATTATTTCTACGACTAAAATATGAACAATGTCCAATATTTCTGATAAATGGATTGAATAGCATTGTTGGTGTTTTTAATATTTTACTCAACTCATCAAGTATTTGATGTGAATTGGCTCCATCTATAAATAATTTTGAAAAATGATCTTGTATTTGTAGTGCATAGGTTAAGTTTTGTGCTTGCGTTCCTAAAATGTAATCGAACATTAGTCTAGAAAGGTTTGCTAGTGTAACGTTTGGAGGAATTTCAATAATTGCAAAATTATTATCATTTGCATAGTCGATTACTTCTTTATCGATTTCGATTAAAAATCTAGAAGTTTTAATGCAAAGGGCAGTTGTCTGTATACTTATCAGTGAATCTATAAATGAGATAAGCTCTTTTTGATTATCCTGAAAAGCCATAGCAGTAGTTAATATTAAACCATTTTCAGAAGTGTACTTTGCAACATCCGGGACCTCGACTACATCAATAGTTTTTATCTCCTTATTTAATGTGCTATCGCTAGTAAGAGGGTTTAACATACTAAACTCATTTTGCTTTAGGAGTTCTTTTACTGTTATCATTTTATACCAACTTTCGTATCTATTAACTAACATTATATAGTATTTCAGTTGTAATAACTAATGACTCTTTTCAAACCCTTTTTTATACTTTAAGTACAAGTTATTAAAAAGAAGGAGAAAAGGAGGTAGAGAAGATGATTAGTACTGCAAATGATCTTGCATTACAGCGACTAAAAAATGCTTCACCTAGATTTGTTGATGTTAAACAGGCTAAGGATCTGTTACCTGATTTTGATAAGTACACCATTCTACATGCTGGTCCGCCAATTAAATATTTAGATATGTGTGCTCCAATGCAGGAAGCTGTTCATGCAGCCTTAATTTATGAAGATTTAGCTGTTGATAGGGAAGATGCAAAATTATTAGCGTCTAGTAGTAAAATTAAATATTCGCCATGTCATTCAAAAGGAGTGGTTGGACCGATGACAGGTGTAACATCTTGGTCAATGCCCTTACTAGTAGTTGAAAATACAGACTATGGTAATTATGCCTACAGTACAATCAATGAGGGTGCAGGTGATGTTATAAGATTTGGAGCTTGTACTGATAATACTATTAAACGCTTAAAATGGATAGAAAATACTTTAGCACCTTGTCTTAAAAAAGTAGTTGATAGTTATGGAGGAATTGATTTAACAGGGATTATTGCTCAAGCGGTAACAATGGGTGATGAACTTCATATGCGAAATAATGCATCATCTAGAGTATTCGTTTATGAGATTGTATCTAGATTGGCTCAAGTCAATGAATCAGAAGAGTTCTTAGAAGTGATAGAATTCTTAACTTCCAGAAATGATCAGTTCTTCCTAAACTTTGCTATGGCTGCAAATAAGAGTGCTGCTGATGCAGCAAGTAACATTCCTGGATCTTCGATCGTTACAGCAATAGCAAGGAATGGGGTCGAAGTAGGTATAAAAGTTAGTGGATTAAAGGATGAGTGGTTTACTGCACCTGCTCCCGCAGTTGATGGGCTATATTTCTCTGGATTTGATGAGAATGATTCGAATCCAGATTTAGGTGATAGTGCAATCATGGAAGTTAACGGATTTGGTGCCTTCGCAATGGCGGCTGGTCCTGCTATTGTTCAAATTTTGGGGATAGAAAATACATCAAAAGCATTTGAGTTAACGGAAGAAATGACTAAAATTACGCATGGAGAACACTTTAAATACTCAGTATCAACAACTAATTTTAGTGGGTTACCATTGGGTATTGATGTAATGAAAGTGATTGAATCAAATATTACACCGGCTATTACAACTGCAATTGCGGGGAAAGAACCAGGAGTTGGGATGATCGGAGCGGGACTTTCGAGAGTTCCTTACTTAGTATTTGATAAAGCAATTCGAAGATTTGATGAAGTAGTTCAAGAGTTATACGAAAAATAAAAAGGAGAAATGAATTATGGAAAAGAGAACATTCGGACAGAAACTTAAAAATATGGGGCCTGCAGCAATTATCACAAGTGCCTTTATTGGACCTGGTACAATTACCACAGCTACAATTGCAGGAGTTAATTTCGGGTATAAATTATTATGGGCAGTAGTTTTCTCAGTAGTTGCACTTATGGTTTTAATGGAAATGTCTTCTAGAATTGGAATTTTGGGAAATAAAGATATGGTCGAAGCATCTATTGATTTGGTACCTGGTAATAGGGCTTGGGAGATCTTTATTAAGGTGTTACTTGTAATAGCAGTTGCATCAGTCTCATTTGGTTTCCAAGCCGGTAACATTATTGGATCATCTTTGGGATTAAAAGAAATCCTTGGAACTAGTCAGTTAGTAGCTGCCTTAATTGTTGGAGCCTTATCACTATCAACAGTTCTATTTAGTACTGCTAAATTCTTAGAAAAAATAATGTTGATTTTTGTAAGTACTATGGGATTAATATTCTTATTTGCAATGATTGCTGTTGGACCTAATATTGTAGAGGTATTTAAAGGTCTTGTTACACCGGTAATTCCAGAGGGTGGTGTTGTTTCTACAATTGCACTTATTGGTACAACATTAATTGCAATTAACTTAGTGTTACACTCAATTACTTCTAAAGAAAAGTGGAACACAAAAGAAGATCTAGAAAATGCTAAGTTTGATATCGTTGTTAACGTCTTAATTGGTGGTGTAATTACTGTTGCATTAATCGTAACAAGTGCGACTGTTCTATTTAATACTGGAACAGAAGTTACTAGTCCTCTAATTTTCTCTAAACAACTTGAACCTGTTCTAGGTGTTGTGGGTGCGAAATGGGTTGGAGGTCTAGGTATATTTGCAGCAGGTTTATCTTCATCAATTGCTACAACATTTACGATTTCGACTATTTTCTCTAAAGTATTCAAATGGGAAAATGGGGTTGAAAGTAAGCAAGCTAAGATTGTTGGAACAATTGTTGTTCTATTCGGAACTGCATTCGCGATTATGAATACAAGACCAGTTCAAATTATTACTACTGCTCAAGTAATGAGTGGATTCTTCTTACCATTTATTTCAATCTTATTAGTATTAGTTTGTAATAACAAGAGAATGCTTGGGGAAAACACAAATACTTTATTCCAAAATATTTTAGGTGTTGGAGCATCAATCATTACATTAATTCTCGGAACTTGGGGATTGTACAATGTATTTATTAGTTTCTTTTAATTGATAGGGAGGACTAAATGATATTAGAAAATATTGTAAAGAAGAATAGTTATTACGATTCTGCGACACTAATGTTACTTACAAGTAAAATTGGTAAGCAAATTGGAAATGCAAAAGATGTGTCAGTAATGATGGGAACGGATAATAATAAGGATCTTATGTCAGTGGCAGGCTTATTAAGTAAAGATGGATCAGACGCAACTGCTAATGATATCGTTATTGCAATAAGAGCAAAAGATCAGAATGTTATAAACGATACGCTTATTATGATAGAGGATGAATTATCAAGAAAGAATAGAGATAATACAACGACTGAAAAAGCTGTATATACTGTTGAAGAAGCTATTGATAAAAAACCCGAATCTAATATCGCAGTGGTGTCACTACCTGGAGAATATGCCGGTCGTGAAGTGCGAAAACTATTAGAGTCAAATGTTAATGTCCTTCTTTTTAGCGATAATATCAGTATTGAAGAAGAGATAGCTCTAAAAGACTTAGCCTTAGAAAAGAACTTACTGATGATGGGACCGGATTGTGGGACTGCGATTATAAATGGAGTAGGTTTAGGCTTCTCAAACAAGGTTAAAAAGGGGCCAATCGGAATAGTTGCAGCATCAGGTACCGGTTTGCAAGAAGTCGCAACTCTAGTTTCTAATAATGGATATGGAATATCTCATGCGCTTGGAACAGGTGGTAGAGATGTTACGGAGCAAGTAGGCGGTAGGATGATGTTAGCATGCTTAGAAATGTTAGAAAATGATAATGATACAGAAGTTATTGTCATTGTATCTAAACCACCGTCAACAAATGTACTAAAAGAAGTAATGAATAAAATTTACATGATGAATAAAAAAGTAATCACTTGCTTCCTAAATGGTGACTTGGAAGTATTAAAAAAATCAGGAATTGATTATGCTGAAACTCTTGAAGAAGCTGCTATAAAAGCTATAAAAGCGATTGATAAGTCTGGAGATGTTAAAAAGAGTAATGATTTAGATAATACTTTGAATGAATCTAAAGATAAGTTGAACTTAAATCAAAAATATATTCGTGGTTTATATTGTGGTGGAACTTTGGCTTATGAATCGATGTTACTTCTTAGAAAAGAAGTTGGTAAAGTCTATTCAAATATTGCGGTTAGCCCAGAAGAAATGCTACAGGATACATCAATATCAAAGGAGCATACAATATTAGATTTAGGTGATGACGAGTTTACTCGTGGTAAACCTCACCCGATGATTGATCCTTCATTGCGAGGTGAGAGACTTATCAGTGAGTCAATGGATGAGGAAGTTGCGGTCGTACTTTTAGATGTCGAACTTGGGTATGGATCACATGATAATCCGGCGTCAATTCTAACAGAAGAAGTAATTTATGCTAAAAACCACCTATCACAGTTAGGAAGAGAAGTTATATATGTTGCTTCAATTTGTGGAACATTTGATGATTATCAAGACTACGATTATCAGAAAAACCTTTTAGAATCAGTAGGGGTTCATGTAATGAACTCTAATGCTGAAGCAATTAGATTAGCTATGAAGATTGTAAGTTGAGAGGGGTAAAAATGGCAAATATATTAGATGCAAAAGAGATGAATGTAATAAATATTGGTATTAGAGATTTCTCTGAATCAATTAGTAAACAATCAGTTCCAGTTATTAATATTGAGTGGAAACCACCAGCAGGTGGAAATGTTGAATTAATTGAAATATTAGATAGATTGAAAAAATATTTATAATTTATCGTTATATTTATTTAGTTCACTAGATAAAAAAAGATGAGGCTTACAATTTCATAATTGTTGCTTCATCTTTTAATTTATAGAAAG
>JAAYHR010000034.1 GCA_012735275.1 Erysipelothrix sp. | reverse complement strand
TGATAAACATAAAGATGCATCATTATTTATTCACTGTGGTGATGTTGAACTAAATGATGATATTTTAAATAAGTTTTATGTTGTTAATGGTAATAATGATTACTTTTCACCCTTTGATGATAATTTATTAATTGAAATAATGGATAAGAAGATTTATGTCACCCATGGCCATGAGTATATGCCATTTAAGCGCATCGATTTCTTATATCAAGAAGCTGTGAATTTAAATGTCGATATTGTTTGCTTTGGTCATGAACATATATACCGAGTTCATGAAATTAAAGATAAACTAATTGTTAATCCGGGATCACTTAATTATAATCGTGATCAGAGTAAACCATGCTACATGGTAATTACTGTTTTAGCGGATGGTTATGAAACAGAGCGAATTGAGGTGGAATCATGAGTTATATTGACGTTAAAAATATTAAGAAGCAATATAAGGTTGGTGATTTAATCATTAACGCCCTTGAAGATATCTCTTTTCATATTGAAGAGGGTGAGTTTGTTGTGATCGTTGGTCCATCAGGGGCTGGTAAAACGACGGTTATGAATATTATTGGTGGTATGGATACTGTAACTTCAGGTCAAGTATTAATTGATGATAAAGATATCTCACAAAATACTGATCGTCAAATGACTGAGTATCGCCGTGATGATGTTGGCTTTGTATTTCAAACTTATAACTTAATTCCAAATTTAACTGCGAAAGAGAATGTCGAGTTAGCAACACATATTAATAAAGATTCTCGTAATGCTTTAGAGTCACTACAATTAGTTAACCTAAGTGATCGGGCTAATAACTTTCCGGCGCAAATGTCGGGTGGTGAGCAACAAAGAGTTGCGATTGCACGTGCGGTTGCGAAAAATCCGAAACTTTTACTTTGTGATGAGCCAACTGGTGCACTTGATTCAGAAACATCCAAGACAGTCCTTAAAGTTTTAAAGGATTGTAATCAAGATGAAAATATGACAGTAATTGTCATTACCCATAATGAGGCGATTACAGCAATTGCTGATCGCATTATTACGATTCGTGATGGTTTAGTCGCAAGTAACATAATTAATGATAACAAAAAGGAAGTTGATGATATCGAGTGGTAAAGGATACCCTTAGAGAAATAAAAAAGCGAAAACTTCAGTTTTTTGCCATTTTACTAATTACAGCACTGGGTGTTGGTTTTTTTATTGGTATTCGTGTTACTGGTTTTGATATGCGAAAAACAGCTGATCTTTATATGGATGAGGCTGATGTATTAGATATTCAAATTATGAACTCACTTGGTATTGATGATGCCATGGTTGAAGAAATAGATACTATTGTCCAAGAGCAGGCTAATAAAGTTTATTGGTCAACGGTTTATGCTAATTCAAGTGCAAGTGGTTTTGATGGGGTTATTAATCTTTACGATATTAATGCCGCAACACTTAAGGATATTACCTTAACTGAAGGTCGCTTACCAAGTGCTCCCAATGAAGCCTTTGTCGATAGTCTATTAATTTCAGCTTACAAATTAAAAATTGGCGATACAATTTCCATTAAAGCTAATGATGTCTTTGAAGCAAGTGAACTTACCATTGTTGGAGCAGGTAACTCGGCCTTATACTTAAATAAGAGTCGTGGTTATACCAATATGGGATCAGGTGAAGTCCAAGCTTATGTTTATGCTCAAGATTTAACTTTAAAGAACGATGTTATTCCAACGATTCGCTATAGTTTATCCGAAGATAAAGATGTCGATGATGTCCTCGTTAAATTAAATAAACATAAGGATGAACTGACACAGGCTCGCTTTGATCGTTTAATCCAACCAGAAATTGATAAACTAAAGGATGCGGAAGCAGAGATTGCGGCTAATAAAGTTACTTTTAATCAAGAAATGATTAAGCAAGAGAATCAACTTAAGGCAGCGGAAAACTCACTAGCAGTAGCTCACACTAAACTATCAGATGGATTAACGGCTCTTACTTTAGATATTCCGACAAGTGGAACTTTAGATGAGCGCTTAGCCATGGTTGAGGCTTCTTACACAACAATTAAGACAATGTTAGAGACTTCGATTAAAGATTTAAAAGCAAGAATTGCTGAAGTACAATTGCCAGAATTAAAAGTTGAACTCGAAAAAGAGTTAGCGATTCGTGAAGGTGAACTTAATGAAACTTCAGTAAAGTATTCTTCAGGAATTGCGAGTCTTAGAGCTGGTATTAATGAGTATAATCAGGGAGTCAAAGACTTAGAAGCTGGAAAAGCTGCACTTGCATCGGCTAAGGTAAGTTTTGCTGAAGAAATTAGTAAAGCGGAAGCTGAGGTTGCGGCCGCATATAAAAAGATTGAGAATGCTGATCTTGGTAGTTTATATATTTATGAGCGTAAGGATGCGATTATTGGTTATACTGATTTTTATAATGATTCAGAAAGAATTGAAGCTATTGGAAATATCTTTCCGCTTATCTTCTTTGGTGTCTCAATATTAATTACCTTATCGACTATGAGTCAGATGGTAGACGAGTCACGCAGTCAGTTAGGTGTTTATAAGGCTTTAGGTTATTCGTCCTTTAGAGCTTCTTTAAAGTATGTTAGCTTTGCCTTTATCGGTTGGCTAGTGGGAGTTTTAATTGGAATCTTTATGGGCTTCTATTTACTGCCAAATATTATTTATAATGCTTATCGAATTATGTATGAAACGCCTGAGTTAGAATCGGCAATTGTTCTGTCTTACTTATGGCTACCTCTAGTCGTATCATTTGTGGCAAGTGTTGGGGTTGCTTACTTTAAAGCCATGCGGGTCTCAAAAGAGCAGGCGGCTAATTTATTAAGACCACCACTTCCAAAGAGTGGCCAAAGAATCTTCTTAGAGCGAATTCCACTAGTTTGGAATCACTTATCATTCTTATATAAAGTTTCCTTAAGAAATCTCTTTAGAAATAAAGTTAGATTCTTTATGACTGTCATTGGTATTGCCGGATGTACTGGACTCTTAATTACTGGTTTTGGTATATCACATTCAATTAACTCAATTATTGATATTCAGTTTGAAGAAATCTTTATCTATGATGGAATGATTTCTTATACAAATAATGAAGATCTTGATGCAAGTCTCTATGATACTTATATTGATATTTACTCAGAGAATGTTCAAATCGAAGATACTCCAGTCACCATGTTTGTCTCGGATGATCTTTTAGAACTAAATAATTACTTTAAGATGAATGATATAAATTCTGATGACTTTAAGTTTAAAGAAGATGAAGTTATTATTTCTGAGAAATTAGCAGAAGTCCATAACTTAGATATCAATGATAAGATGAGCGTTAAAATTAACAAGTTAAACTATGAGTTTACCGTAAGTAAAATAATTAAGAACCATGCTGGTCATTACCTAATCATGGATAAGGATATTTACACAACAACCACTAATGATACCTACAGTCAAAATGTCAGATTCATTAATGGTGCAAATCTTGATAATGACACTAAAACACTGATTATGGAAGATGATAATGTGTTAAATGTTACCTTACTTGGGGCAATGGAAACAACTTTTAAAGAACAAATGGGAAATTTTGATATAATAATTATTGTAGTTATTGGCGCAGCCATACTACTGGAAGTAATCGTGTTAGCGAACTTGATCTCAATGAATATTTCAGAGCGTAAGAAAGAGCTGGCAACCCTAAAAGTATTAGGTTTCTATCCAAGAGAATTAAGTACCTATATTCTTAGAGAGAATATAATTATGACCTTTATATCATTAATAGTTGGTGTAGGATTTGGCTACTTCCTCCATCTCTTTGTAACTAAGACAGCCGAGATAGATATGGTTATGTTTAATCGTAATCTAAATCTATCAAGTATTATCTATTCAATGATATTCACCGTCATCGTTTCATTAGTAATAAACTTAATAATGAGTAGACGCGCAGATAAAGTAAACATGAATGAAGCATTAAAAACATTTGATGCCTAAAGGAGAAAATAAATGATTGTTACAGTATTAAAAGAAACATATGTATTAGTATTAGCAGAAGACCAAAAAGACTTTCGTTGGTTAGACCAAGTTGGCTATGATCCACTTGGAGAAGACTATTACCAAGTAATCTTCAAAGACTACAAAGACTTCCTAGATGAAATTGAATACCTAGAAGAATATGGTGCAACATTCGAAGATACAGACGATGAAGACGCTCCAGCAAAAGTACTTGCTGAAGTTAAAGAAGCCCTAGAAGACAACGCTAATTAGCGCTGTTTTTTCTTTTTACCTAAAACTATACTGTTGGTATAGACCATAATCTGACGAATCTTCTTATATACTGACAAACTTTAACCGTTTAAAAGCCTTGCATAACGATTTATAACATAAAAACTAAAGATGACATGTATTCACAAAGGCATAATAAGCCGATTAAACCGGGCTATTTGACTTACATCACTATTAGAAATTTTAGATAAAGTACTAGTAATCACAAAATATTACGAAACAACCCCAAAACCAAACACCTAAAGTATGCAGGCGCTAAATATTATGAGTTCTATAATGAAGTCTGTAATCAAGCAATTATTTATGGGGGGGATTCAAATGAAATACACAAAACATTTTAGTATTACTGTTCTAGTACTACTAACACTATTATTAACGATGGTA
>JAAYHR010000033.1 GCA_012735275.1 Erysipelothrix sp. | reverse complement strand
TCTGTCATTTTAATTTCTCCCTTTTTATTTTACTTGACGAATAACGTCGATGATTGTTCCATCACGATATTCTACTAACGCAACTACTTTGTCTTCATACTCAATATCTTTTGGTTCGCCAACGATTGAATAGGCTATTTCTTGTAACTCTTCAATTGTAACTAGTGGTAAATCAGTTTTTGATAATTGATCGATTAAGTCCTGTCTTAATGGATTAATCGCTACTCCGTAGTCAGTAACTACGATATCTACTGTTTCTCCTGGTGTTGTAATTGACGTTACATTTTTTCTAACAGTTGCTAAACGGCCTCTTATTAGTGGTGAGACGATGATTGATACTTTTGATCCCGCGCAAGTATCTGTATGTCCACCTGGTGCCCCTTGAATTGTTCCATCTGATCCAACAACAACGTTAACGTTAAAGTCTGTATCTACTTCAAGTGCTCCTAAAATTACATAATCAAGTTTGTTTACATATGCACCTTTATTTAATGGGTTAGCATATTCTGATGTTGTAATTTCAAAGTGATTTGGTGTATCACTTACTGATTCAACTCCAGCAATATCGAAGTCTTGTGTATCAGCAATTTTTCTTATGTATCCTTCTTTAAGTAAATCTACCATCGGTTTTACAATTCCACCTAAAGCGAATCCCATTTTAATGTCTTTTGCTTGCATGTATGGTTTTAAGAATTTAGTAACTGCTAAACTCGCACCACCAGCTCCTGTTTGGAATGAGAAGCCATCTTTAAACCATTCAGTATTTACAACACATTTAGCAGCATATTCAGCAATCATTAATTCACGAACGTCATTTGTCATTCTTACTGCGTTTCCAGCAATTTTATTTGCATCTCCAACTTGATCAACTACTACAACATAGTCAACATCAATCCCTTTGATTGAGTATGGATTGTTTGGATATGGAACTAATGTATCAGTAATAACAACTACTTTATCTGCATATCTTGCATCAACATCTGAGTATGATAATACTCCACAGTCTGATTTTCCGCCTTTTCCAGCAGCATTTCCAAAGTCATCACTCGTTGGTGCACCAATAAATGCGACATCAACTTTTACTTGACCTGTTTCGATGGCACGTACACGACCACCGTGTGTTCTAATCATTGCTGGGTGTTTTAATTTACCATTTGAAATTGCATCTCCGATTTCATCACGAACTCCTGATGATGAAATTCTTGTAATCGTACCATCTTCAATTAATGGAACAATTGATGCTTGTGCTTTACCTAATGATGATGCACATAAGAATAGATCTTTAATACCTAATTCTTTAATAACTTCAAATACCATTGCAGCTACTAAGTCACCATTTCTAAAGTGGTGATGAAATGAAATACAATCCCCATCTTTTAGTCCTGATGCAACAATAGCTTCTTTAATTGAACCTAACAATTTTGATTCAAGTGGTTTTACTTGTCCCTTAATTGTTGGTGCAGCTTTTGTATACTCATAGTTATCGCGGTGATATGCTCCTTGAAATACTTCTAATCCATCAACTAGCAGCTCATCCGGGATAATTCGTCCTACTTTATTTTTCATACTAAGTCTCCCTTATATAAACCTGATGCTTTTGCTAACTCAAGAATTTTCTTAGATCCCTCAACGTGAGCGATATCTACCATTTGTCCATCGACAATTAATACCCCAACTCCTGAAGCAGCACTTTCCTGAACTCCTTCAACAATGTGAATAGCATTTTCAATTTCTTTTTTAGTTGGTGTAAATACATCATGAATTACTTCAATTTGTCTTGGTGAGACTAGTGATTTACCATCAAAGCCAAGTGTTTTGATTAATTCTGTTTCTGCACGTAAACCTTCTAAATCATCAATATCAGTATTTACTGTATCGAATGCCATAATGCCTGCAGCACGTGCTGCGATTACGATCATTGATCTTGCCATAAATAGTTCTTCACCAGTTTTAGTTACTTTAGCGTTCATTGTTCTTCTAAAGTCTCCAGCACTGAGGGCAACTCCCATCATACGATCACTTGCTGTACAAATGTCATATGCATTAATTACACCTAGTGGTGATTCAATTGCTGCCATGATCATTGTTGAGCCAACTTCGCGATTAAACTCTTCTTCAGCTAAAGTGATTAAACGATCAACATCGATTACTTCTTCTTTAGTTTCAGTCATTGGAAGTCTAATTCCTTCAGCCCCACCAGCAATTGCAGCTCTGATGTCTTCTTCGTAGTAAGTAGTTGTTGCTGGGTTAATTCTTACCCATCTTTCAACTCCACGGTAATCCACAGATTTTAATGTATTGTATAATTGAAATCTTGCTGAGTCTTTTTCACTTTCTGATACTGCGTCTTCTAAGTCTAAGATTACACAGTCAGGTTTATATACATAAACATCTTTTACAAGTGATGCTCTTTGAGCATTAAGGAACATCATTGATCTTCTATTACGGTGTTTCATATTTTGCTCCCCCACGGTAATGCCCCTTCACTATCGCTTGCTCTAAAGACTGCCGTTTGAACTCTTGACTTAATCGTACAATCTAGTGCACCTTGGTCTTGAATTGAAATTGAAGCATTAGTCACTTCTAATTTTGCTAAGACTTCATGGACAGTTTCGAGAATCTGATCACCATATTGCTTGATAACACTTGAGTTTAAGTTAATGTTTAAACCATCAGTAGACGGTTCGATCATTACTTGAACGTCGCTTGATTCAAGTGTACCTGCAATTGCGTTTTTAACAACTTGCATTATATTTCCTCCCTTGAAATATGACTTCTTCGGTCACATCCTACATATAGGATAACTATGTAAAGCGCTTTTATCAATCATTTCACGAGTAAAAAACACCTAAAGAACACTTTTGAATGTAGGCGCCTTTGTGATAAAATTAAAGGACAATATGAAAGGGGTATGATTATGATTAAAAAAATAAACATAAACTCACAAGAAACAAGAGTAACTTGGATTGCTCTTTTAAATAAAGAAGGGATTAAACACGAAGATAATGTTGAAGAAGTATTTGGACTATTTGAAAACGATAATTTGATTGCGACTGCTGCTCGTTATCAAAATGTTATCAAGTGTGTAGCGGTTGATAGTGACTATCAGGGATCTGCAAGTTTTAATGAAATCATTTCATATTTAATGAATCAAAATACTAGTCATGGTTATTTTAAGCACTATGTCTATACGAAACCAGAATCACAGAAAGCTTTTGAATACTTAGGTTTTCAAGCAATTGAAAATGTTGATAATAAACTCGTCTTTATGGAGAAAGCTATTACTGGCTTTAACTCCTTTATTAAGAAGCTGGAAGCTGAGCAAGTAGATAAAGAGAATATTGCCGCAATCGTTATGAATGCGAATCCCTTCTCACTTGGCCATCAATACTTAGTTGAAAAGGCAGCTAGTGAGAATGACTTTGTTTATGTCTTTGTCTTAAGTGAAGAGATGAGTGTCTTTACGACCTCAATTAGAACTGAGTTAGTTAAGGCCGGCCTTAGTCATTTAGATAATGTTAAAGTGCTCTCAACTGAGAACTACATGGTATCTAATGCAACCTTCCCATCTTACTTCTTAAAAGAAGATGATGATACAACTGCAATTCAAGCACGTTTAGATGCGAAAATATTTGCTAATCATATTGCCAAAGCATTAAAGATTAGTAAACGATTAGTTGGAGAAGAACCATACTCCCGCTCAACAAACCTATATAATGAAGCAATGAAGATTGAATTCGCTGATAAATTAGATCTAGAAGTTATCCCCCGTTTAGCTAATAATGAGGATATCATTTCGGCAACTAAGATTAGAAACTTCTTAATCGCTGATGATCTCAATTCGGTAAAAAAATATGTACCAAAAACTACCTATGACTTCTTAGTATCAGAAGCTGGTAAAGCAGTTATTATGGCCCTAAAGGAGTCAAATCATGAACACCCATAAAGTAAGTTTAGAAGAAATTCTCGATGCCCGTGAATTTCGTAGTGAAAGAATTAAGCAATTAACAACAGAATACCCGAACCATTCGCATATCTCATTTAAATTAAATATTCCCGGACCAATTAAAAACAATGATGATTATCACTATGCTTTTAATGCCGGAATTAAAGAAGTTATTGATGTAGCCAAAGTAATCTATAATCTTGATACCTTAAAAACAGGACCTGAAGCCTTTCTTATCTCTAACTTAAGTCCAGAAGATTTGAAACTCGCAATGATTGAAATCGAAGATAAACATCCCTTAGGGCGCCTATTTGATTTAGATGTTTATGGCAGTGATCGATCAATGCTCGGAATGGCTGGTCGAAAATGTTTAATCTGCGATAATCTTGCGCATGCTTGTGGTCGAAGTCGAACTCATGATCTAGATGAAATAATCGCTAAGATTGACATGATGATTAAAACATATAGGGAAGTAAACAATGAAGACTAAAGAATATCTATTAGACAGAATTGATAGTTTAGAAGATGTGATAATGTTCGATGAAATAACTTCAACTAATGACTATGCTAAAGAACTTGCTAAATCTACTGAACTTGATAACATATTAATCCTTGCTAATAAGCAAACTAAAGGACGTGGCCGTGGACATAAATCTTTCTATTCACCAGATAATGCAGGTATTTATATGTCCTTAATTATTCGTCCAAATATTGCCTTTGAAGCAACTCAGCTTGTAACAATCGCAACTGCACTGGCACTCTCAGATACAATCTTAGAGTATCAGATTGATAATGCAATTAAGTGGATTAATGATATTTTCATAGATA
The DNA here is from genome assembly GCA_012735275.1 of Erysipelothrix sp. Lineage (GTDB taxonomy): Bacteria > Bacillota_I > Bacilli_A > Erysipelotrichales > Erysipelotrichaceae > JAAZDN01. The sequence goes on along the minus strand of JAAYHR010000033.1, from coordinate 5,287 downwards.
ATAAGAAGGTAGCTGGAATCTTAGTTGAAGGTCAATTAAAAGCCAATAAGCCTGAGTATGCATATCTTGTAATTGGAATTGGTCTTAATGTGAGTGAGAGTCTTATTCCAGATGAGTTAAAAGATCTTTATACTGCACTCGCTCTCCATAGCCAAACTGAGTTAGATAAAGATAAACTAATCGCTATTATCATTAATAATCTATATACTTATATCGATTTATTAAAGAATGATAGTCAAAAGTTAATTACTTTATATAAAGAAAAATGTTTAACCTTAAATAAATCGGTTTCTATCAATGCTGATTCCGAGCAATTTTTGGCAATAGATATTGCCGATAACGGTAATCTTATCCTTAAGGATCAAAATGGTCAGCTAAGCCAAATAAATAGCGGAGAGGTTTCAATAAAAAATGAAAACTAAAAATCTTGTAACGACGGCCATTGCGGTAATGTTAATAATTGTCGGAACACAGTTAAAAATATCAATTGGTTTAATTCCAATTACTTTACAGTTCTTTGTAATTACCCTATTAGCTTTAAAACTTAAACCATCGGAAATGATTAGTGCAATGTTAATCTTTATTCTTGGCTCAACGCTTGGATTATTTCCAATTGCTGGTGGACTCTCAGGACCAATGATCCTATTAGCACCATCCTTCTCTTTTATTATCGGATTTCTTGTTTACTCAAGTATTTTATCCCGATATAAAAGTATCAAAGCCATTGTTATTGCTTACCTAATCTTTTACCTAGTCGCCTTAACTTTCTTACAGATCAATCTAAGATTCCTACTAGATACAAAACTTTCAATTTACACTACTATTAGTTTATACTTCTTACCCTTTGTCATAACTGACATCATTACAATTACGATCGCTTATCAAATATCCAAGCGGATTAAATAAAGGAGCTTTTCATGGAAATAAAATACAATTTAAATATCAATGATTATACTGATTTCAATATTCACTATGTAGAAAACAATGCCAGCATTCAAAAGAAATTTAAGACCCAGAAAATTGCTGGATCAATCTTATTATTGGCGGTCGCAATCTTACTCTACTTTAACTTACCTTTAACTAATTTCTTTGCCAAACTAGTTATACCGGCAATCTTTGTTACGCTAGCTTTTGTTTGGTATCTATCTTTTGATAAATTAGTTCATAATCGAACAATCAGTCAAACTAAGAAAACAATTAGAAAGTTGGATGAAGTTTTACTGGTAGAACCTATCAATCTGATCTTTAAGGACCAGCAAATAACTATCCAACAGAAACATGAAGATACTTATCAGTATGTTGATGTTGATCGTCTTTATATTACTGACAAACATTTATTCTTCTATTTAAAAGAGAATGCAATTATTATTCCCAAGGATAAATTAGATACGAAGCAAATTAGCTTTATTGAAAAAACCTTCGCAAAGAAATTAATATCATAATAGTAATAATTATTGTATAATTATAAAGACAGAACTACTACGGAGGAATTTATGGAAAATTATATGGATAAGGTCATAGCGATGATTGATCTTACTCAAGATAAACCTTTAAATGAGATTATTTATGAGGGTCTGAGGAAGGCTATCATTACAGGGGTTATTCCAATGGGTGAAAGAATCAATGAAAAAAATTACGCTAAGGCGCTTAATGTGTCTAGGACACCAATTAGAGAATCATTACGAAGGATTCAGGATGAGGACATTGTTAGATATGTTCCTAATTTAGGGATTGTTATTACTAATTTTACACATGAAGATGTTGATGAAATTTACAAGATTCGCTTATCATTAGATATCTTAGCTTGCGTCAATGCCGCAAGTTTAATGAATGATGAAAAAGAAGAAGAAATGCGCTACTTACTAGAAGAAACTTATAAAGCACAAAAAGAAGGAAGAGTTTCTGATGTCATTGAGATGTCAAAAAGGTTCAATTCAATGATTTATGACTTTGCGGAAATGCCACGTTTAAAAACAATCCAGAATCGTTTACGTGACTATCTAATTCGTTTTAGAGATATCTCATTAACTTCTGATTTAAGAAGACAGCTTGCTCTAGATGATCATCAAAAGATATTTGATTATATGCGCAGTAATAATATTGATCAAATGATTGAACTCGTTACAAAACACCTTTATGATTCAAAAAAATTTATTGTCCTCGAGTTAGAAAAGCAAATTAATGCACGATAAAAATATTATTGTTAATTTAGCAATTCAATCATTAATTAAGGAAGCATCAATGGCGCCAAAACCAGGCCTAGTTGATCCTTTAGATAATGGATCACATAGTGACATGGATTACATTATGTTTCTTAACTCTTCGATTGCTTTAAAAACTGGTTTTATGGCTTACTATGATGCTGGAGAGAAGCATGAGGGTAGCAATAAAGAATTATTTGCTAAAATAAGACTGATAGGTATGGACAATGAGCAAAGTATGTACGCTTCAACAGCCAATGTTAATACCCATAAAGGTGCTAACTTCATCTATGGAATCATAATCGCAATTATTGGTTTAAAAGCTAGACCAAGTCTTAGTGAGATTAGATTTATTATGATGGATATGACTCAAGGTCTGGTCGAAGCTGAACTAGCGAGCTTAAGAGAGTATAAAACACATGGTGAAAAAGTATATCAAGAATATGGATATACTGGTATCCGCGGTCAAGTTGAAGCTGGTCTTCCCCTAATCTTTGAACATACGCTCAAGATTATGAAAAAAGATAAAGATTATAATACTAACTTAAAATTAGCTCTACTCTATTTAATTCAACATAATGATGATTCCAATATGCTTAAGCGCGGTGGTATTGAAGGTTTAAATTTTGGAAAAGAGTTAGCGGCAAAAGCATATACTAATCTTGATCAACACTTAGACTATATGAATGAAGAATTTAAGAAGTATTATCTTAGTCCTGGTGGCTCAGCTGATCTACTTGCAATTACAATTTTTCTAGATTTATATAATAACTTTATTAATGACTAAGCGATAATCCCCACAACCAAATGGATGCGGGGATTATTTTTTATTGATTTAATAATTCAACGACCATATCATTTAAAATGGCTTCTAGATCTTTTAGATTATTTTGATTAGCTAGTGTGAGAATAATTGCATTAACTTTTGGCAGTAAAATAAGTATTTGTCCATCAGTACCATGGGCAAAACTTATTGATGGATCTTTGGCTAACCACATGCCTTTAGCATAAGCATATCTTCTAAAGACTCTGGATTCTTGATCGACACTTGGCGTTTCTACTGTGAATGTCTGCATATATTCTATCCAAGTCTCTGAAACGATTCTTTCTTGATTATAAACTCCCTTCGATAGAAATACTTGTCCAATTTTAAGTAAGTCTTCAGGTCTTAACCAAAGTCGCGTCGCAGCTGCTAGGTAATCGCCATATTTTTCCCATGCATGATCAACAATGTCTAGTTTATAAAAAAGATGGCGATTTGCAAAAGTTAGTAGATCCTCATTTATAAATGTCTCTAGTACTACTCCTAAAATATAGAAGCCAGCATTTGAGTATAGGTAATATTCACCAGGATTATATCTTATTTCATTATTAACTATATAATCAAGATATGTATCGGGATCCATGTCCTTAATATCATCTCGCATCAGCAAGACTTTATCGTAGCCGATTGTATGGGTTAGTAAATGCTTTACTTGAATTTTCTTAAACATTTCTTTTGTCTTATCATCACCTATATCAATTATATCTTTGATGATCTGATAGATAAATGTATCTTCATCAAAGTCTGGATACAAATCTTTTACAATTCCAGTAAGTAATGTCATTACTGTTTTACTAATACTACGAATATCACAAGGTCCCACAAAATTATTAAAGGAATGGATATATGATTTATCATCTTTCCATAAGGATAGATAATGAATATTAATTTTATTATTGTCCTTATCTCTAAAACTCTCAAACTCGTCTGTATATTTTTTGAATATTTCTTTAACCATAACCATTCTCCTTTGCTTACAATTAATATAACAAATAACTTATTGTAGTCAATAATTATCAGCTATTTACAATATTGGATTAAGTGTACTTCCACTGTTTATTACCTAGTTATAATTTTAGATTTTGGTATAATTAGTCTATGAAACCAATAACAGATCAAATATTAATAATGTCAGTAATAATTATACTCGGCTATATACTCAGAAAACGTGGATATTTTAGTGAAGTCGTAACTAAGGATATATCAAGACTTCTCTTAAGTGTTATCTTACCACTTACCATCATTGAATCTTTTATGATGCCTTATAATGGTGAGTTAATTGTCTCAATGCTTATCATGGCCGGCTTAATGGCTTTGGTAACCTTTATATTTATTGCACTCGCGAAAGTCCTTTTTAAGGAAAATCAGGCCATTGAAAAGTATGCGACCATTTTTACTAATAAGGGCTTTATCGGAATTCCGATTATATCAGCTTTATATGGAAAAGAAGCTATTCCGCTTGTCACACCAATGATTACAGTCGGACACTTATTTATGTGGACTTACGGACTTAACTTATTAACTGGTGAGAAGAATAAAATCAGTCTTAAGCAAATTGTTACTAACTCAAGTTTTGTCGCAATGATAATTGGAATTATATTATTTATCTTACCAATTGAGTATCCATATTTCATAACTAAGTCAGTTTCATTATTGACGGGAATTAATACTCCGATGGCTATGTTGATACTTGGTGTCTATCTTGCTAATGTGTCGATACTAGACACTTTAAAGGAGAAGAAGTCTTATTATGTTGCCTTTATTCGTTTAATTGTAAGTCCAATATTAGTTATCTTTATGATGAAGTGGCTACCATTAGATTTACTCGTTAAGCAAATTATGATTGTGCTGATGGCAGTTCCATCTGCATCTAATACAGCGATGTTCGCGCAACTAACTAATCAAGATCCAACTTATGGAGCACAAATAGTCAGTAAAACTACGCTATTCTCGGCCTTAAGTCTACCCTTTATAATTTGGCTAATGGAAATAATCTTATAGAACTCCCCCAATCGGGAGTTTTTTTATTTCCAAAGATTAAAAAAGCCCATGCATAGCATGAGCAATCTTCCCTGTTACAAGAATTAAGTTTATTTTATAGTTGCAATATAAGCTTTAGCAATTTCTACAACGTATTCTTGTAGATAAACAGCTGATTGTGGATCGAAATCCTCATCGTGAATTGCAGTGTTGTATTTTCAGTTGACAAATACAGATCTTTTGTTTTCAAAACTCATAAACTTCGCCTCTTTCTATATTTGTG